>CAYLJQ010000005.1:0-30987 GCA_964383955.1 uncultured Heliomicrobium sp.
GAAGCCCAAACACATGGGTACAACCCCAGCCATTTTTCATTCAACGTTCCCGGCAGCCGATGCGACGTTTGTGAAGGCGATGGAACCGTAACGGTCGAAATGCAGTTTCTAGCTAACGTTGAACTGGTTTGCGAAGAATGTAACGGCAAGCGATTCAAAAACTCGATTCTGGATGTGAAGTACAGGGGCAAGAATATTCACGAAGTTTTGCAGATGACTGTCCGCGAAGCGATTGTTTTCTTTTCTGCATTGTCTCGCCTGGCCGCCAAGTTGAAGGTGCTGGACGATGTAGGCTTGGGATATTTGCGCTTGGGGCAATCGGCAACGACGCTTTCGGGCGGCGAAGCGCAGCGCGTCAAGCTGGCTTCTTATCTGGCCAAAGCTTCCGGCGACCGTTCGCTTTACATCTTTGACGAACCAACGACGGGATTGCATTTCGACGACATCAACAAACTGCTGGCGTCATTCCGGCGATTGCTGGAAGCGGGAGCTTCGCTGGTGGTCATCGAACACAATTTAGACGTTATCAAAACGGCTGACTGGATCATTGACCTGGGGCCGGAAGGCGGTGTTGGCGGAGGCCGGGTTGTCGCCGTCGGCACGCCGGAAGAGATCGCCGAAGTTGCAGATTCACACACGGCCCGTTTTCTGAAAGCGCAACTTGCGAATTACAAGGCTTAATCACTTATCACTGCTGTAATCTGGTTGTGCTTTTTTTTGAGGGCAACCAGATTTTTCCTCACCATCAAAATCTCCCGAGTTTCCTTCACGCCAGCCGTGGCCGGTGCTATATTCCGCGCCATCAGCCAATTCCCTATAAGGGTATGTTGTTCCTTTTTTGCAGTCTGAAGTAGCGCAGATTTGACCAATGACTGGCCTTGTCCGGCCAGGTCTAACCAATTCACCTGACAAATGGAGGTCTTATGAATGCTCTTACAACCATCACAAGAATCAGCTTTTTGCTCTTGATAATGACTGGTCCCGCTTGGAGCCAGTCTTTTACAGCTGGCGTTCGCGGAGTCGTTACCGATCCGACCGGTGCCGCAGTGGCCAACGCGAAAATCGTAATCACGCAAGCTGAGCGCAATGTGCAGCACCAAGTGACTACGGACGATGAGGGCCGGTATCTGGTGAGCGCTTTACCGCCTGGCCAATACACTTTGATTGTGGAAGCCAGCGGCTTCAGAAAATATTCCCGAAGCGCATTTCCGCTTTTGGTTCAGCAGCAGGCGACGATAGACATTGCGTTGGAACTTGGCGAAGTGTCGTCAGTCGTCGAGGTCGCGGGTGAAACGCCGCTGGTGAATACGACGATTGCGAACCTTGGTCAGGTGATTGATAACAAGTTTATCCTGTCATTGCCCAACCTGGCTCGTAACTCAATGACCCTTGTCTATCTTACGCCTGGCGTAACGGGCGTTGGTGGACGGCGAGGCGACTCGAACACCAACTTCGTCGCCAACGGGGCGCGCAATTCCACTTCGGATGTACTTGTGGACGGCGTGACCGTAGTGACGGTTGAGCAGAACTCCGGCATTACGGATTTGAAGTTCTCCCCTTCCGTGGATGTGGTGCAGGAGTTCAAGATGCAGACGAACTTCTTCTCGGCGGAGTACGGCCAGACAGGCGGGGCAGTGGTGAATATGGTGACCCGTTCCGGCGGGAACGATTATCACGGCACGGGATATTACTTTCTTCGCGATGACGCTTTGAACGCGAACGACTGGTTTTCCAACCGTGCGGGGCGACCGCTGCCAGCGTTTCGCCGCGATCAGTACGGCGGAGTTTTTGGCGGACCGATCATTAAAAACAAGACGTTCTTTTTCGGTGGCTACGAATATACAAAGCAGGAAAGCCCGACCAGTGCGACGATTTCGGTGCCGACAGCGCTGCAACGCGCAGGCGACTTTTCGCAAACATTCAATGCCTCCGGCCAATTGATGACGATCTACAATCCGTTCGACACGTTCATCAACTCCGCAGGCGCGGTCGAGCGTCGGCCATTCGCCGGCAACAAAATCCCGCAAAACATGATGGACCCGATCGCGCTTAAGGCGCTCAGCTACCTGCCGCTGCCAAACCAGCAAGGCGCAGCGTTCACCAATACGGCGAACTGGTTCAACAACGGGATCAACACCAGTTCCAACCATCAGATCAACATCCGGGGCGATCACAACTTCAGCGAAAGAACCAGGGCCAGCGGCCGCTACAGCCAAGCGCGTAGCGACGGAACCAACCCGAACCTGTTCGGCGACAACAACCCTGCCTACTGGACGGGTGGGCCGAACGCGACACGAACCCATGCGATGGTGGCAGAACTCAACCACACGTTCAGCCCCACAATGCTGGCGACCTTCCGGTTCGGCTACACATACTCTGACTTTCACCGCGATCCGCTGGTAGGTTACGGGTTCGACGTCACCACACTTGGACTGCCCGCTAACATGAAGACTACCGCCACGCATCAGGTCTTCCCGCGCTGGGCGCCGGAAGGATTCCAGGAATTCGGCACCGAGCCATACTGGGTCATGGACCGGCAGGAAGGCGTTCAACACTGGTCCGGCGCACTGTCGAAAACCTGGGGTGGGCACAACATCAAGGTGGGCGGCGAACGCCGATCCAACGTGCTTGATTACAACCAGCCCGGCAATCCTTCGGGGCGCTTCAACTTCGGTCGCGGCGTCACTTGCCGTGTGCTTAACACTTGCGGAGGCGCCGAAGGCAACGGCTTGGCGACAATGCTACTTGGCTGGGCGACTGGCAGCGAATACCACATCGAGCCGAAGGCTTTCTCCCGCTCCGCTTATTGGGGATTTTACGGCCAGGATGACTGGAAGATCACCAGCCGGCTGACGCTCAACCTAGGTCTGCGTTACGACTTCGACGTTCCCCGCTGGGAACTCGAAAACCGCTACAGTTACTGGGACCTCGAAGCGCAGTCGCCGGTGAAGGCTCAAGGTTACGACACGCGCGGCGTGATCAAATTCAACGATGATAATCGCCGTTCGCCTTTCGACTCGGACATGAACAACTGGCAGCCGCGCTTTGGTTTCGCGTTTGCCGCCACCCCGAAGACTGCCATTCGCGGCGGCTACGGGTTGTTCTTCCAACTCTCTCGCGCCACCGTCTTCGGTCGCCCAGGCACGGGCTTCACGATCAACTCGCCGGTCGTCTGGACGACCGATTCGAATGCCACGCTCAACCGCCGTCTCAGCAATCCGTTCCCGGATGGCATCTTGCAGCCGCCCGGCCGGTCGCAAGGGGATGCGACGCTGCTTGGATTCGGTGTGGGGACAATTCTGCCGTCAAATAACCGGAATCCCGAATACCATTCGTGGAACCTGTCAATCCAGCGTGAGTTGCCGCTGTCGTCCGTGGTCGAGGTGAATTACACCGGCAGCCGGGGAACGCACCTGTTCATGCCGGTAACGACACTTTCGCCGCTTCCGCAGAGCGTCTGGGCACAGGGCCGCACGGCTCTGCAGGCGCAGGTCGCGAATCCCTTCTTTGGCCAGATCACCGATCCACGCTCTCAGCTTAGCGGTAGGACGGTGCAGGCGTTCCGCTTGCTTCGCCCCATGCCACATTTCGACGGCACGAATGTGGGAACGGCTGAACCTGCACGGGGCGATTCGAACTATCACGCTCTGCAGCTCAAGTGGGAGAAGCGATTCAGCAAGGGGCTGACCTTTCTGACGCACTACACGTGGTCGAAGATGATAGACAACGCGTCACACAGTTCCGGGAACGTCTCCTGGCTTGGCGGCTCCACCAGCATCCAGAACATCTGGGATCTGCGGGGCGAGCGTTCACTATCGTCGCACGACGTCGCTCATCGCCTGGTGATCACCGGCACGTATGAACTGCCCTTCGGTAAGAATCGGCGCTTCGGATCAAACATGAATCGGGCGCTGAACTGGCTGGCAGGCGGCTGGAACATTAGCGGTTTTGCTCTTATGCAGGGCGGAACTCCGCTGCAGGTAACGCAGTCCGGCGGTAATATCTGGGACGGTACGCAGCGCCCGAACCTGATCGGTGATCCAAGCACCTCAGGCCGCGTTCAAGATCGTCTCAACGCGTGGTTCAACCCCGCCGCTTTCTCGCAGCCTCTCATTGACACTCCGGGCAGCGCTCCGCGCAATCTGAACTATCGCGGGCCTGGCATTAAGACGCTGGATGCCGCAGTGCTAAAGAGCATTTCTACCTGGGAAGGCCAGCGGCTTGAGATTCGTCTGGAAGCCACGAATGTCACCAATACACCGATGTTCGGCGATCCCGGGGGGCTTGCCTTCGGAGCAACCAACTTCGGGCAGATCACAGGTCTGCGTAACGGAGTGGGGCCGCGCAATATGCAGTTCGGTCTGAAGTATTACTTCTAACCCTTCAATTCCGGGTGAGTGCGATTCGTCGCATTCACCCGCATTTGACAGGCTCTGAATTGAGACTCCTTACGCCGATTAACAAATCTTTCTGATTTCAAAAAAAGGCCGCCGAAGCCTCCGCAGACACCGCAAACAGAGAACGATGAAGTAACAATGCCTGCACGGCCTCGTTGCTTCTTGTCCAACTCCTCTCTGCCTGCGGCGCCTGGGGCGACTTCGGCGGCGTCAAATTTGGGACTGGAGTTTGTGGAGGAAATTCAAATTGCAGATCAGTAAAGCGTGAAGTTGTATTCAAGCTGCATGCGCACATTGACCGGACGCCCATCGCGTACTGCCGGGTTGAAGCGAATCTTTTGTGTTGCCTCAATTGCCGCTTCCGTTAAACCGCTGGGTAAAGAGCGAACGACGCGAACGTCGTGAATGCGTCCGTCGGCTCCAAAAATCAGGCTGAGAACGACTGTGCCTTGAATTTTGCTTTGCCGGGCTTCTTCGGTGTACTTGGCTCGTTCCTTGTAAAGGATCGTTGGCCGCATGTCGCGCGTAGCGGTTAGAACTTCATTGCCCGGGCCTGAAGGAGGACCGCTGCCGAAGCGAGCATCGCCCTCGCCCACGTTTTTACCGTTTCCTTTGCTGTACCCATCGCCGGGACTATTACCAATTCCGTTTTTGCCTCCGATACCCAGCGAATCGTCATCGGTTTTGCTTCGCCAATCACCAATTGGGCCTTTGTATTTCAAAAATGCATTTGGATCAGCAACTACTGTCATTGGTGTGATCAGGGTTGCGTTGACGTTCGGAAGCTTCAGATCTGGCGGATGCAATTGCAGAAGCGAAGCTTGTGTCGGCACGCCAGAACGCGCAGGCGATTTGTCATTTGCTCCGCCGCCTCCGCCGGAATCTTGCTTGCGCTGGAAACTGCCACCGAGCTTTCCAGCATTATTGGCAGCATTTTTGGCTTGGGCGTTTTTTGTTTTATATGCCGGAACAGCGAACACCTTATCTACCCATTCAATCTCGATAATGGTTCCATCCGGCTGTTTTGCTTCGGACAATTGAACTGGCGAAGTGAACAAGCCGATCAAGACTCCCGTCATCATTACCGTCGAATACGCCAGCACAGCGGTCGCGACACCAGCTTGCAGCATTTGTTTCCGTCGGCGGCTGCTGCCTTCGCCGCGAAGCAAACCGGCGAGAAAACTTTTCGGATTGTGTTTGAACTCGTAAAAGGCTTCAGAACATTCGCGCCGCAATCGCGCCCGCAAAGATTCAGTGGGAATCAAAAATCGGAATTCACCCAACCGGTTTAGATCGGCGCGCAGGTCGTATTTCACCAACTCTGTTGCGTCGTGTGGGCAATAACGCAACGCTTCAGCAAAGCTCCGGGCACACTTCGGGCAGACTTTCATGGTCTTGTCTCCTGTTTGTTGCTTGTTGAAATTTTTACTTGGTCTGCGGACAGATCTTCATCAGCAGACGCATAGATGCCAGTGACATTCGGAGTTGGTGACAGATGAACGCAGGCTTAGAAACGTTCTTGCAAAGGCCGAAAAGAAATTTTCCAAATCGGAGCTAAGCATATTTGGAAGAGGCGCAGACCACAGATAAACACAAGATGTACACGGATAAACACGGATAGGCTAAGAATCTGATCCGTGTCCATCGGTGTTGATCGGTGTTTATCTGTGGTTCCTTCCTTAAATTTATTGGTGAGAGTGATTGATGAGTACTCGGCTTTGTGGTCGGAAGAGAGAGTCGCTTTCATTGCGGGCGGCAATCGGAACCGATCCGCCGCATTCGTTGATGATCCCTTTCAGCAAATCATCCTGCACGCGGCGAAGCTGCAAGACGCGGCGGCCTTCGGCCATGTCATACACGGTAAACAGCAACGCGCCGCAGCTTCGCGTGTTCATCACGCCCGCCAGCGCGGCCACGCCGTCGTCCGTGTCGTGCAGCGTTCCGGTTTTGGCCAGCACGCTGCCAGCAAATTGCGCTTCGGCAAATCGGCCAGCCAAGGTGCCGGAATCAATTCCGGCAATGGGCAGCACGTCTTCCGGTCGTAACCGGTATCCATATAAACGTTCGACCAATGCGCGCAAAACGCGCACGGTATCGCGCGGCGTCAGCCGGTTCACATCCAAACCGGAACCATGTGAGATGAAGGTCGCTTCGTAAGGCAGGCCAAGCCGCGCCACCAAAAAGCTGCGAACGCCCGCCGGACCGCCCACGTGCGTTGCCAGCATATCGGCCATGGCGTTGCTGCTGTGCGCGTTCAGGTAGCGGGCAATTTTCACCAACGAATCGGATTCGACGGTCAGCAGCAATGGCATGCGCTGAAACTCAGCGGCGTTGTTTGTGAATCGCGTTTGTCCCTGAAAAGGAATCTTCGACTGGCGTCGGAAAACTCCGGCGGAAACGTCTGTTCGCGAATTTTCATTGCAAACAAATCCTCCCGCCACAATCAGATCGCCAGTGACGCGGCGAATTCCCAATCGCCTGATCGCATCGCCGACTTGTTGCGCATCACGAATCGAAAACGAAGGATCGTGCCCGCTAATCAAAACCAGATCACCAACCAGTTCTCCTGTCTGCTGGTTGATTTGGCCATTGGCATGGAATTCCGTGCGAAAGCGATGGTTCGGCCCAAGGCGATCCAGCGCCGCCAGTGTTGTCGCCAGCTTCACCACCGATGCCGGATTAAAGACGGCGTTTTCATTCAGGCGCGCCAGCGGTTGACCGCTGTCCCATCGTTCCACGTAAACGCCGTGCAGGCTCAGATTGCGTCCGTCGGCTTGCAGCCGATACTGATATTCGTCCATGGCCGAACCGTTGAAGGTTCTTGCCGGAACAGTTGGCGTCGGTTTATGGCTGAGCGCCGCCGTTTTGACAGCCGTTTTTCTTGAAGACTTAGCGGTGGACTTCTTTGCTGTCGGTTTTTTGCTGGCTGACTTTCTGACAGCCGAAGCTTTGACAGCCACTCGGGGCCTTTGCGCTTTGGTCATGGATTCTGCTTTCGGCGCAGCTTCAGCCGGTTTCACAGCCGTTTTGGGTTTGCCAAACTTGTCGCCAACAACCGGCAACGCGGTTCCGCAAACCAATATCAGCAGCGCAAAAAGTGAGGGCAATCGTTTCATTCTGTTCTCAATAGATTCTGGTTTTCAGCAAGGGAGCGGACTTGTGTATCTGAAATGCGATGTTAAATTAACGGCGCACCACTTCTAAATCAAGCTTTTCGCTCAAAAGGGAGACTCAGTTCAAATGCTGACACGCTTGTTGCGCTTTTCGCTCGCCGTTGCCTTGTTCACCTGTTTGTTTGTTTCAGGAGATGCTCAATCGGGCAGGGGAGCTTCGCCAACCGCAGGCTCCGCCAAAGTTCCCAGGCCCGAAACCGTGCTTGGATTCAAAATTGGCGAAGATCGCAAGCTGGCCAAATGGGAACAGTTCGTCACGTATTTTAAGAAGCTGACGGAAACCAGCGACCGCATCAAACTGGAAGAACTGGGCAAAACAACGCTTGGACGGCCATTTGTGGCAGCGACGATTTCTTCGCCCGAAAACTTGAAACGGCTGGAAGAGTTCAAACAGATTCAATTGCGATTGTCCGATCCGCGATTACTGACGACCTCAACCGAAGCGGGCATCGCCGATTTGATTCACGCCGGAAAAGCCGTTGTCGTCATTACGTGCAGCATTCACGCCACGGAAGTCGGCGGCACTTTCACGGCGACAGAATTGGCGTATCGGTTGGCGTCGGAAGAATCGCCGGAAATCAAACAGATTCTGGACAATGTTGTCGTTCTGCTGGTTCCATCGCTGAACCCCGACGGAACGGATATCGTCGCTGATTGGTATCAGAAAACTTTGGGAACTCCCGCCGAAGGCACTGCGCCGCCGGAGCTTTATCATCATTACACTGGCCACGATAACAACCGCGACTGGTACGCCTTCACGCAAGTCGAAACGCAGTTGACGGTGGACAAATTGCTCAACGTTTGGCGTCCGCAAATTCTGCACGACATTCACCAGATGGGCGGCGGCGGAGCGCGGCTGTTTGTTCCGCCGTACATGGAACCCTGGGAGCCAAACGTTGACCCTGCGCTGATTGCCGGAGTCAACGCACTGGGAACGGCGATGGCTTGGGAGGTGATTGCCGCAGGAAAAAGCGGCGTGGTGTTCAACACCATGTACGACGCCTGGTCGCCAGCGCGCGCGTATTCGCATTACCACGCTGGGCTTCGCATTCTGTCCGAAACCGCCAGCGCGCGATTGGCGACGCCGGTCGAGGTCCCGTTTGAACGTTTGGGCGGAGGCTTCAATTACAACGCCAAAACTTCGTCGTGGAACTTTCCCAAAGTCTGGAACGGTGGCAAATGGACAATCCGCGACATCGTTGATTACCAGACGGCTGCCGCCTTTGCGTTGCTGAATCACGCCGCGCGAAATCGTGAAGCGCATCTGCGCAATTTTTACGAAGTCAGCAAGCGCGCCGTCGAAGCCAAAGGAATGCCGTATGCTTTTTTGCTGCCGGAACCTGATGTGCCGAAATCCCTGTCAGACGCGTTTCAGCGCCTGCGTTCCGGGTTAAAAACTGTCACCGGCACGGAAAAGGAAAAACACGACAAGAGCGAAGACCTGGTCGGCAAGATCACCAACGAACCTTCTTCGACCGAAGAGGTCAGCTACTACTTCAAAACCGAAGGGCTGGATCGCGCGCTTTCCATTTTGCGGCGCGGCGGCGTAGAGCTTCACCGCGCCCGGCAGGATTTCACCGCCGAAGGCAAAACCTATCCGGCAGGGACACATATCGTTTTTATGCGGCAACCTTACGGTGGATTTGCCAAAGCCTTGCTGGAAGCGCAGGTCTATCCGGATTTGCGCGAATATCCGGGCGGACCGCCCAAACGGCCTTACGACGTGACGGCGCACACGCTTTCGTTGTTGCTGAACCTGAAAGCCATCGCCGTCAAAGAACAATTCAACGTCGAAGCCGGGCCGGAACCGGTTTCGCTGGTCATTCAATCGCGCGTGCGTTCCAGCGGAGGGTTGCGCGTGGCGATGTACAAAAACTTCAACGCCGCGATGGACGAAGGCTGGACGCGCTGGGTGTTCGATCAATATAAGTTCGAATTCAAGCAATTGCTTCAGGACGAAGTTCGCGCCGGAGGTTTGGCCGCAAAATACGACACGATCATTTTGCCGGATCAATCTACGGGTGCGCTGGTCAATGGCTTGCCCGGCGCAGGTTCGCGAAGCAGCGGTGACGAAGAAACGCGCGGTGGCTATCCGGCGGAATTTGCCGGGGGCCTGGGCGAAGCGGGCGTCAAAGCTCTGCGCGATTTTGTTGAAGCAGGCGGCACGGTGATTACTTTCAATAATGCTTCGAACTTCGCCATCGAACGCTTGGGCGTTCCAGTGCGCAATGTGCTGAAGGGAGTTTCGCAGCGAGACTTTTATTGTCCAGGTTCGATCCTGCGAACGCAGCTTGATTTGTCGTCGAACCTCAGCTTTGGGCTGGAAAAAGATTCCATCGCCTGGTTTGAAGGCAGCCCGGCGTTTGAAGTCACTGACCCGGCGACGGTCAAAGTCATCGCCAAATATCCCGAAAGCGAAAACCCGTTGCTGAGCGGCTGGGTTCTGGGCGACAAGCTGATTCGCGGAAAAGCCGCGATGGTCGAAGCCAAAATCGGCAAAGGCCGCGTGATCCTGTTCGGCTTCCGGCCTCAATATCGCGCGCAAAGCCTGGCGACGCTGCCCTTGCTGTTCAATTCCATTTTGACCAGCAAGAGCGAGCAGTAAAAACAAGAAAGCCCCAACGGGGCAAAATGCGGTGCGT
The DNA here is from genome assembly GCA_964383955.1 of uncultured Heliomicrobium sp. Lineage (GTDB taxonomy): Bacteria > Acidobacteriota > Blastocatellia > RBC074 > RBC074 > RBC074. The sequence continues at coordinate 10,213 of CAYLJQ010000005.1, forward strand.
TCGTGTGTGGCAGTCGTGGAAACGTGCAAGCCCCAACGGGGCGAAATAACGGTGTTGTTATTTCGCCCCGTTGGGGCTTGCACGTTTTTAGATTCCTCTCCCGGCGCGATGCGCCGGTCTATTCCATTTCGCCCCGTTGAGGCTGGGCGTTATGGCCTCAATGGTGTTACCGGCGCGGGAATTGGTCGGGGTTATCGGTGAACAGAGCATCCACGCCATAGGTAAACAGAAACTGCATCATTTCTTCGCTCACGGTTTTGAACTTGCCGGTCATCGCAGAACGGAAAGTATAGGGTGTGACGGTTAAGCCTGCGGCATGTGCCCACTGGACGATTTTCGGTTCGCCTTCGATCAGGTTTTTGTTCGGGCCAATGCCGTCAGCGAAGGTTTTAACCTTCTTCAATCCCGTTTCGGTCAGCCATTGGTTTTGCGGATCGGCGTGAATCAGAAAGACCAGCGGCAATTTGGTTTTGTGAATGTCACGCAGTTTGCGCAAGGATTCGGCGCTGAACGATTGAATGATGATGGGTGTTTTCGGATCAGCGCCGGGACGATCCAGTTTGTTTTTCGCCAGCGATTCCATCAGCAGCTTTTCCATATCAAAGCCTCGACGCCCATACACTTCCGGCGCTTTGGTTTCCGGGTAAAGCCCGGCTTTGCCACGAACAAAATCCACCGCTTCCTGCCAGGTGGGGACGCGCTCGCCTTTGTACTTCGGGTCTTTCCACCAACCGGCATCCAGCTTTTTGATTTCTGCCAGCGTGAAATCCGATACATACCAATGTTTGGTTGGCTGTCCGCCTGCGGCGACATCTTCGCTGACATTGAAGGTGGAGCGATTGGGAAAAACTTCTTCAACGTCCGTTGTGCGTTCCAGCGTCAGGTCGTGCAAACAAACCAGCACGCCATCTTTCGTGATTTGCAAATCCTGTTCGACAAAATCAGCTTTTTGCTCGATGGCCAGCCGGTAAGCCGCCAACGTGTGTTCCGGCGCGTAGGCAGAAGCTCCTCGATGAGCGACGAGAATCTTCTTGGCTGTTGGTTGCGCAATAGTCAAAAGAGCAAGGACAGAGAGTGTAGCGACGAGTGCAATAAAGCGCCGGTTGAAGCTGGGCATGATTTTTTCCTCGATGTAATTGGGGTTACAGAACGACAGCACTGTAGTTGAAAAATCGCCGCGCGGCCAATTTATCGCTTGGACGCGCGCATGTTTATGTTATTGTTTCGTCTGAGTTTCACAAAGCATAGGAAGCGGTACAAATGAACAACGGAATGGTTCTTCGTCTGGCTGGAATTGAACAGCCAGCGACCAGAATTCTACATCAGGAAGTCATCTCGATTGGCACTGCGCCGGATTGCGATCTGGTCATTGCCGCTGATGACGCTTCGTTGCCGCCTGAATCCGTATTACTCACCTTGCGTCGGCGGGATGGCGCGTATCGTTTAACAACCGTTGAACCCAGAGCAGGAATCACGCGCGACGGAGAAGCTGTCGCGATTGGCGAAGTCATTCAAGATGGCGATACATTTTTCTTTGGCGCGACCGGCATCCGGCTTCGGTTCTTTTCGTTGACGGAAACCGAAAGCCTCCCAAACAGCATTACAGGCTCTTTGCGATTGGGCAGCGCTGTTTTGGCTTCCGCGCGAACGGAAACCGCTCCGGTGACAACGGAAACCGCGCGACAGAAACGGATGGTACCGCGCACCGATGTTGCGATTGTTTTTCTAAAACAATTGTTGCGCGAATTGGTGAATGAAATCCCACGGCGTTTGCTGTATGCCATTGGGGCACTGGCCGTCTTTTTCCTGTTGCTGTTCATCTATTTTCCCACCTTGAGCTTTCTGGAAGGCCGCCGCAATAACAAAGCCATCAGCGAATTGAAAGAAACCACGCGAAGTGAAATTGACAAGCTGCGCGAAGAGATCAAGCTGGCGCGCGAAGAACAATTGTCGCTACAACATTCGATCACGCTGCCGGAAATTGTCGTCAACACGTATGGCCAAGGCGTATGCCTGATTTACGGCGTGTACAGCTTTGTTGATCAGCGCGTTGGACGCGAAGTGCGGCTGAAAGAGCCCAGCAGCGCGGAAAATCCAATCGGAGCCGATGGCAACGTTAATCTCAGCGTTGAAGGCAATGGGCGGATTTATGAAGTCGAATTTATGGGCACGGGCTTTCTAGCCGAAAAAGGATTGATCCTGACCAACCGCCACGTCGTGCAGGCCTGGGAGGATGACGATCTGGCAAGTTTGATTCGCATGCGCGGGTTTCGCCCGAAACTGAAAGATTTGTTGGCGTATTTTCCACAAACTGCTGAGCCGTTTTCGCTGCGCCCGCTGGAACTGATGCAGGATCAGGATGTGGCGATCTGTTCGTTTGAACAGGGGGAAGCGAATTTGCCTGTGTTGCCACTGGACGAATTGGGAGAAAGTATTGCCAGCGGACAGCCGGTCGTTTTGCTTGGGTATCCAGCGGGATTGGAAGGGCTGAAAGCGCGCGTTGATAAAATCAGCGGCTCCGGTTTTCTGCGCATGGGGAACGTGCCGTATAAAACGCAACTCAATGAACTGGCTGCCAGCAGCAAAATCCGACCGCAATCCACTCAAGGCCACATCAGCGACATTAATCCGCACCTTACTTATGATGCCCGCACGGACGAAGGCGGATCGGGTGGACCTGTTTTCGGTTCCAACGGCAAAGTCATTGGCATCAATCAAGCCATTCTTCTCAATTCTTCAACCACGAACTTTGGAGTGCCCATTCGTTATGGTGTTGAATTGGTCAAAAAACACAAACTCGCCTCACCATTGCCAACACCGGGAACCTAAATTTTGCCCATGTACTGGTTGCGTCTAGACGAACCTGTTGATGTGTAATACTATTCTTACGCCTTATGATGACAGGCTTTAGGATAAAGACTGACATTCGATAGACTTTCTGTTGAAGTACCTCAATACTAAATGCTCTTTAGGGCGGTAAGTAGCGAAAGAAGATGCATTCCTTGCTTTTCTGCATCTTCTTCGAGTGTTTATCCTAATCAACCTTCGAAACAATACATATCAGAACAAGTTGGCAAACAGACAGATCCGGCAAAATGGTCAAGGCTTTTTGGGTGACCATACTGAGATAGGTTGACTCCAGGCAGGCATTTTCCGCTTTCCTGGGAGCGAGCAGCTTTAAGCACTGGTGCCCATATTCACCGTCTATGCTCTAAGCGCTTTAGCGACCTGACTGACCTTGCCAACAGCTTTTGAAAGCAAAAACAGCGTCATACTGTTCGCCTCGATTCCCCCCCAGACCACCTCATGACGCTGCTGCGACCTACTTTCACCTACGCGAAGGAACAAACTATGCATACGGAGAGCCGCTTCTCGCAATTGTTGAATTCATTTTTGGGGAAGGTCAATCGGCATTGGGCACGCGTTGGCGTGATGGTGTCGGCAACGCTGGCGGTGGGATTCTTGCTCGGCTATCCGTTGATCGAAGCGCGGCGGAATGAAGTCCAAAATCCGCAAATCCGCCAAACAGCGCCGGCTCCGGCGGTCACATCTGCGCCAACGGCCACATTTACGGTGTCGAATACCAACGATTCCGGTGCGGGCTCGCTTCGGCAAGCCATTCTGGATGCCAATGCGGCTGCGGGAACGGACAGCATTGTTTTCAATTTGGGTACGGGAACTCCGACGATCAATTTGGCTTCAGCCTTGCCCGTGGTTACCGGAACGGTCGTCATCAGCGGCAATACTGGCGGAGCCACACGCGTGGAGTTGAACGGCACGAACGCAGGCGCAGGCGCAAACGGACTGGAAATCAGCGCAGGCAACAGCCTCGTCGAACGGCTGGTCATCAACCGATTCTCTGGGGACGGCATTCGAATAACGGGCACAGGGTTCAATACCATTAAAGGCTGCATCCTCGGGTTGGATTCTTCCGGCACCATTGCGCGCCCCAACAATGTTGGCATAGCGATTCGCGGTTCTTCTGACAACGCAATTGGCAGCACGGCGTTTCCTGATCGCAATACAATTTCAGGAAATATGACGCATGGCGTTCTGATCACGCCTGTCGTCATAGTAAATCCGCCACCAGACCCGCCAACAGTCTTCCCAGCTTCTCGCAACAAAGTCATTAACAGTTATATCGGCACGGACATCACCGGCAGGTTTGACCTGGGGAATACGGGTTTTGGCGTGAATGTCTTGGGTGGCGACACGGCGATCATTGGCGGCGCGACAACAGATGAGCGCAATGTCATTTCCGGAAACAATGGCGGCGGCGTGCATATCGGCACGGCTTCAGCGACCGGCAACAAAGTCATTGGCAACTACATCGGCCTTGACGCCACCAGCGTGTTTCCGCTGGGCAACGGCGTGTCGGGCGGTGGTGGCACAGCTCCTGGCGTGTGGATTGAAGACTCGCCCAACAACTTTGTGGGCGGCACGCTTGAAAGCACCGTGAATGGCCTTCTTGAAGGTGAATTCAACTTTATCAAATACAATCTGCAAAACGGCGGCGTCGTTGTTACAGGGGCAACAGCCACCGGCAATAGCATTTTGCATAACTACATTTACGGCAACACCGGACTTGGAATTGATCTGGGAAATAATGGGATATCCGGAAATGATCCTTTTGATGCCGATACGGGGCCGAACAATTTCCAGAACGCGCCATCTGTGACCGGTGTTTCGACCGGAAGTAATTCGATGACGATATTCGGGTCATTGAATAGCCAACAGCTTCAGGCTTACCGAATTGAATTTTTCTTCAGTTCCCAGTGTGACGCCAGCGGCACCGGTGAAGGCGAAACCTATATTGGCTTCACAAACGTCGATACGGATATTTTTGGAAACGCGAGTTTTAGTCCGACGTTCAATAACTTTGCCGCGCCTGCCGGCACATTCCTGACGGCAACCGCAACGCACATCGGCGGCAGTCAGGATACATCTGAATTTTCAGGTTGCTTTCAGGTACCCGGTGGCGGACCTACCACATGCGATGCAGTCTTTACGCCGCAATCAACGAACTTCCGATCAATTGGCGGGACGGCATCCATTAACGTGATTCTGGCGGGTGGTTGCGCCTGGACTGCCACCAGCAGTCTGCCCTGGGTAACGATCCAATCAGGTGCCAGCGGCACCGGTCCCGGCACGGTTGTGATCAATGTTTCCGCCAACAGCGGAACGCAGCGGCTTGGACAGATCACGATCGCCGGCAAAAATTACAACATCTCGCAGGAAGGTCCCTGTACAGCTTCGCTCAATCCGCCGGTACGGAATTTCACTGCCGCAGGCGGAACCGGAATCGTTGAGCTGGTTACTGGCTCTGGTTGCTCCTGGACAATCAGCAATGCCAACCCGTGGATTACGATCAATTCTGCATCCAGTGGCACAGGCCCGACTTTTGTGGAATTTACTGTCGCGCCCTACACAGGAACGGTGTCGAGAGTCGGGTTAGTGATCATCGGCGGACAAAACTTCGCCATCATTCAGGATCAGCCTTGCGGTTCAACGATTGACCCAACCAGCCAGATTGCTGCTGCCGGTGGAGGCAATTACTCCGTCAATGTCGCAATACCGTCTGGTTGTAGCTGGACAGCGACAAAGACCGATCCCTGGATTACCCTGACAGGCGCCACCAGCGGCATGGGCAATGCCACAGTTACTTATTCCGTGGCTGCCAACAACGGCACGCAACGCGCCGGAGTCATTATGGTTGCCGGCAAAAACCTGGCGATCTCTCAAGACAGCAATTGCCAGCCAACGTTTGATCCGACAACGCAGACAATTGGTTCTGGATCAGGCAATCATTCCTTCAATGTGAATATCGGTGCGGCTTGTAACTGGACACCGATGACAACCGATTCCTGGATTACCATCACTTCGCCATCCAGAACCGGAAGCGGTTCAGTCAATTACACGGTTACCGCCAACCCGAACACGCAGCGAACCGGCACAATTACGGTGCAGGGACAAAGCTTCGCGGTTTTGCAGGATGGGGCTTGCACCTATTCGCTGAATAAAACCGTTCAACAGTTTCCGATTCAGGGGGGAACCGATTCGGTCAGTGTCACTGCGCCTGGCGGATGCCCCTGGACGTCGTCGTCGCAAACTCCCTGGATTGTCATCACTTCCGGAGCGTCCGGTTCCGGCAATGGAACGGTGAATTTTCTGGTGGCGACGAACGGCACCGGCTCGCAGCGCAACGGAGTTCTGAAAGTCGCCGGGACAAATGTCATTGTCCAACAGGACGGCACTAGTAATTGCACTTACACCGTTTCACCACTTACGCAAAATGCGCCGGCTGCGGGAGGAGCGTTTACGACTTCCGTAACAGCGGCTGGCGGTTGCCAGTGGACGGCATCCAGCAATGTTCCCTGGATCACAATTACTTCCGGTTTTGCGCCTGATCGCGACGAAAAAACTTTCGCTGGACGTCAGCCTGCAAGCAAAAATGGAATTGCGGGAACAGGAAATGGGACTGTCGGGTACAGCGTCCAGGCGAACACGGGGCCACCGCGTACCGGAACGATCTTCGCCGCCGGCGAACTGGTCACGGTGAATCAGGCTTCCGGATGCCCGATTACTGTTTCTCCGGCGAACCTGGGCGCTGGACAAATTGGAGTGAATTACAGTCAGCAACTCACGCAATCCGGGGGGATTGGAGGAATTACCTGGTCGGTTTCCAGTGGATCATTGCCGCCCGGGTTGATGCTGAATCCAAGCACCGGTTTGTTGTCCGGCATGCCGACTGTGTCTGCCACTTTCGGGTTTACCGTCAGGGCCACCGATTCCAGTTCCAATGGTTGTTATGGCGAAACGCCTTACATGCTGGTGATTAACTGCCAGCCGCTTAGCATCACAACGGCATCGCTTCCCAATACAGTGGCTGGAGCAGCTTACAATCAATCAATCGCCTTATCAGGAGGCAGCGGACTGATTGACTGGACAATTTCTGTTGGTTCATTGCCGACGGGTCTTAGTTTGCATCCGACTTCAGGCGTGATCTCCGGCATCGCCACTGTGACAGGGGGATTTACCTTTACGGTCCAAGCCACAGTGAATGCCTCAGGGTGTTTTGTCACTAAGCAGTTTTCCATAACGGTTGGTTGCCAAACCATTACTGTCAATGAAGCTTCGCTGCCTGCCGCTACGCTGAATACCGGTTATAACCAGACCGTCACCCAAACCGGCGGGATTGGTTCCATTAACTGGACCGTCAGCGGAGGCTCACTGCCAGCCAATTTGGCGCTTTCAACGGGCGGACAAATTACCGGCACCCCAACAGCGATTGGGTCATTTCCTGTGACATTGCGGGCGACAGATGCCAACGGTTGTTTTGGCGAAAAAGCCTTCACGCTGGCGGTAAATTGTCCCAGCTTCAACATTTCGCCTGCTTCGCTAAACCAGGGAACCGTGAACGCAGGGTACAGTCAGCAATTAACGCAAACCGGAGCGACCAACAGCGTCACCTGGTCTTTGCAGGCCAGTTCGCTGCCCACCAATCTAACGCTGTCAGCGGGCGGATTGATTTCCGGAACGCCGAACGTCGCGGGCAGTTTCCCGATTACGGTCAGAGTGACGGAATCTGTCACCGGTTGTTTTACCGATAAAGCTTATACATTGGTGATCAATTGCCAGACGATCAATGTTTCTCCAACATCGCTTCCGGGCGGAACTGTCGGCACCGGTTACAACCAGTCTGTGTCGCAAACAGGCGGCGTCGGCACAATTTCCTGGAGCGTAAGCGCTGGCAGCTTGCCAAATGGGATTGGGCTGAATTCAGCAAATGGCGCTTTGACAGGCTCGCCGACAGTGGGCGGCATATTTAACTTCACGCTTAGAGCGACAGACGGCAACGGCTGTTTTGGCGAACAAGCCTATCAGGTGGCCATTGCCTGCCAAAGCCTGACATTGAGTCCTGCAACGCTCAGTCCAATTCCCATCGCAACGGCGTACAGTCAACAACTTACGGTGGTGGGCGCTGCTGGAACGGCCGATTGGACCATCAGCGCTGGCGCGCTGCCAAGCGGCGTCACTCTGAATCCGACCAGCGGGCTTTTGTCCGGAACGCCGAACATTTCCGGTTCCTTCAATTTCACTGCCAAAGCAACGCTGCAAGCGAGCGGCTGTGTTGCCCAGCAAGCCTACACTTTGGTTGTCAATTGCACTGCGATCAGTGTCAGCCCGACAACGCTCAATTCTGCAAACATGGGCGTTCCGTTCAGCCAGCAGCTTTCGCAGACGGGCGGCATCGGCAGCATCACCTGGAGCGTGGAATCAGGCTCGCTGCCAGGCAATATCAACTTATCAGCCAACGGATTGTTGGCGGGTACGCCTGTTACGTCAGGCAGCTTTCCCCTTACGATCCGTGCAACCGACAGCAATGGCTGTTTTGGCGAGCGGAACTACACGCTGGTGGTTGGGACTTGCCCGTCAATTACGATCACACCCGGCACACTGCCCAGTGGATTGATTGGCACGAATTACAATCAAACGCTGACGGCGGGCGGCGGCACTCCCGGATACAACTTCACGGCCAGCGGAAATCTGCCAAACGGAATCACGCTTTCACCGGCTGGTGTTTTGTCCGGGACGCCTGGCTCGGTCGGCTCATTCAGCTTCACGGCCACGGCCACGGATCAAAATGGCTGTGCGGGATCACAAGCCTACACCTTGTTTATCTGTTCCGTGATTACGGTCAATCCGACAGTTTTGCCGGGCGGAGTTGTCGGCACGAATTACAGTCAAAATCTGACGGCTTTGGGGGGCGGCGTTCCGCACAGCTTTAGCTTCAGCGGCACGCTTCCAAACGGATTGACGTTGTCGAACACCGGATTGTTATCCGGAACCCCAACACAGGCTGGCAGTTTCAGCTTTACGGTAACGGCCACAGATACCAACACTTGCACGGGATCGCGCAGTTACAGCGTCACCATCGCGGGAGCCGGATTGATGTTTTACCCGTTGCCGCGTCCGCTGCGAATCCTGGATACGCGAGTGGGAGGAACAGCCTGCGACACGCCAGGGCAGAAAATTACGGGCGGAACTTCGCGGCTGCAAACGGCGGCTGGCCGCACTTGCGACAGCATTTCGATCCCGGCTTCGGCTCGCGCCCTGACAGGGAACATCACCACGGTTCAATCCGGCGGCGGCTTCCTGACGCTCTATCCCAGCGACACGACGCGCCCGACGGTCGCCAATTCCAACTTCCAGGCAAATCAGGTGTTGAACAATGTGTTCACGGTCGGACTGGGAGCAGGCGATGGCGCATTCAATATTTATGTGACCACGGACACGGATGTGGTGGTTGATATCACCGGCTATTACGCTCCGCCGGGAGCAGGCGGGCTGTATTTTCATCCGCTGCCAAGCCCGGTTCGCATGCTTGAAACGCGGTCCGGACAACCCGGATGCGACACGCCAGGCGCTCCGATTGCCGCAGGTGTCGAACGCATTCAACAAGGCCGTGTGTTCTGCAACGGAATCACCATTCCTTCCAACGCGGCGGCGCTTGTGGGAAATGCCACGACGGTCGGCCCCGGTGGGCAAGGCTTCCTGACGCTTTATCCTGGCGATGCTGCGACCAGACCGCTGGCGGCCAGTTCCAACTTCGGCTCCGGGCAAACGATGAACGGACCTTTCGCCGTCGGGTTAGGGCCGGATGGCACGTTCAAAATCTACTCTTCGGTGACCACCAATCTGGTGGTGGATGTGCTGGGGTATTACAGCCCGGACGCAGTGGATTTGAATGGGCCGGGATTGCTCTTTACTCCCTTGCCGCGACCGGTGCGATTGCTGGAAACGCGAATGGGACAGCCGGGCTGTTACACGCCTAACGCTGCGCTGTTGGCAGGTTCAACGCGAATCCAACCGGCGGTTGGAACGTGCGACGGCATGACGGTCGGCGCTACCGCGCAGGCCATCGTCGGCAACGCTACAGTCGTATTTCCGGCAAGCAATGGATTCCTGACCTTCTGGCCCAGCAGTGCGTCGCAACCTTTTACGGCGAATTCCAACTATCAAACCGGTCAGGTGTTCAATCGCCATTTAACGGTCGGATTGGGCGTGGATGGCGCGTTCAAGATATTCACGTCAGCCGCAACGGAGTTGGTAATTGATGTTTCGGGCTACTTCGCTCCTTGAGAATGAAGTGCCGAAAGTTCCTTACCGCGTGGAAAGGTTTTAACGGTTTTCAGTAACCCTTTGAATAAAAGGAGTAGTGCATCGGGTGGATTATCTGTATGCCTAACAGGAAAATGACAAGAAGAATTCTAATTGCACTGATAGCAACCGGCTTTATGCTGTTCACCTTTACCTCGCCGCATTCGGCGCAAGAGCGCAGGGTTGGCAACAGGACGCCCACAGGCGAAAGACCCCAGGATAATCGCGAATTTATGGATACGGAGAGCGCTGAAAAGTTGCGCCGCGATCTGGTCAGCGCGTTTACTGAAAGCGAAGCATTGCTGAGGTTTCTGGCCCAATACGAGTTCCTTCGTCAAAGCAAGACGATGGAGAATTACGAAACGGTTTGTGCGGAGCTTTCGAAAGATCGCGTGCGAATTGAGCAGTTGCCCGTCATGCAGATTATGTTGGAGGCCAAGAACTGGCCTGACACAGAATCGCTCAATCGCGTCATTGAGCTTGCGCGACAAACCAGAACCGACGAGAAGCTGAAAGAGTGCATTCAAAAAGCGGAGCGATATTATCAAGCCGCGCTCCAGGCGAAGAGTTCGCCGGCAGCCAAAGGAACGAATTCCCGTGGGGCGATTGCCGCTCCGGCGTATATCCCGCCCATTTGCGATCACAATGACCCCAGTAACTATCCGTCCGGAACCGATATTGCCATTGCCAGCGCGGTAGGACTTGCCCTGCATACCCTGGCGGATGTGCTTCCTGATCTGTTGGGCTTTCTTGTCAGTGTTCCGAACTTTGTCAAAATTGTCCTGGTCATTGCCGCAGGCGTGGCCGACGAAGTCAGGAACGCGCTGGAAGCTGTGGCGGCGGATGCCAAGTATTGCGAAGGAATCCGTCTGTACATCGAAGACAAGCTGGCAAACGAAAGCGCGCTTACGACTATTTTGCTGACTGACGATTTTTACCTGACGTTTACCGTCAAAACGGTCAAAGCATCCATTCTAAAAGCCGTTTCTGACAATATTCCGGTCAATTGCGCGAATGAAAGACTGGCAGAAGCCCAGGCTTTCTTTAATTCGTCTGACGTTTTCAGCGGTGCAAGCGGCACGGATCGGGTTATCGCATTCAGAAAGCTTCGAGTCGCGTTTAGGAACATCGGCGCTCCGGCGTGCTTATTACAATAATTTCTCATTGGACTGGCAGGCACCAGGCTGTTGCAAGGTGATCGAAATTGCGATCACACAACACGACCACAAACTCATAAAGGAGTAGGCATCTGGCGAATTTACCGGATGCGAAACAGTTGATATGACCAGAAGAATCCTTACTGCACTGACGGCAATCAGCTTCGTGCTGCTCATTTTTGCCTCACCAAACTCCGCGCAGGAGCGACAGGCTGGTGACAGATCACAGGGAAACAGCCAGATCGCGAGTGTTGCTGAAGTAGAGAAATTCCGCAGCGACCTGCTCAGCGCCTATGAGGAAAGCGAGGCGCTGGTTAAATTTCTGGCTGGGTTCAATTTCATTCGGCAAAGCACCGCGATGGAAGGGTACGAAACAGCTTGCCAGAAACTGGAAACAGAACGCGCCCGAATTGAGCGCATGTCTGCCGCCGAATTGCTGACGCAAGTCAACAATCTGCCTGATTCCAAATCTCTCAAGCGCATCATCGAAGTTTCCCGCAGCACCCGAACCGATGCAAAACTGCAAGAAGTGATTCGGAAGGTGGAGCGCTACTCGCAGGCGGGGCTGCTGGCGCGAAATTCATCGTCCGCGAAAGAGGCTTATTCGCGTGGAGCGGTTTCCGCTCCGGCGTATATTCCGCCCATTTGCAACTTCGATGACCCCAGCAATTATCCGTCCGGAACCGATCTTGCGATTTCCAACGGAATCGCTCTTGCTCTGCATGCGCTTGCCGATGCGCTGCCGGGCATTCTTGGTTTCTTTGTTTCCGTCCCGGACTTTGTGCAAATTGCCCTGTACATTGCCGCTTATGCGGTGGACGAGGTCACCAACGCATTGCAGTCTGTGGCGATAGATGCCGTGTATTGCGAATCAATCCGTTTGTACGTCGAAGACAACCTGACCAATGACGATGGATACACTGCTCTTCTGATTTCCAACGATTTCTACCTGACGTTCATGCTCAAATCGGTCAGGTCGGCTGTGACAAAAGCGACCAATACCGGCATCCCGATCAATTGTGCAAATGACAGGCTGACGGAAGCCAATGCTTTCTTTAGTGGCGACACGTTCAGCAGCACAGGGTCAAATCGCGTCGCGGCGTACAACAAGCTCCGAGCCGCGTTTCAGAACATTGGCGCTTCGGAATGTGTGCAATAAAACTCCTTGGCACCGGTCAGGGGTTTTCTATGACGGGTGCCTGCGGAGCCTGTATGCGATTGCGGAACACGACCTCAAACTCATGAAAGGAGTATGCATCCGGCGAGTTTTTCCCAGATGCGTAACAGTTGATATGACCAGAAGAATCCTTATTGCACTGACAGCAATCAGCATTGTGCTGCTCGCTTTTGCCTCACCACGTTCGGCGCAAGAGCGCCGGGTTGGCGGCAGTACCTCCGATGAAGGTCGTTCACCGAAAAATTGTCAGGCCGTGGAAAAAGCCGCGAATCAGGTCGTGGACAAGGTTGAAGCGGAAAAAGTGCGCGGGGAACTGATTAGCGTTTATAACGAAAGCGAAGCGTTAATTACATTTCTGGCTGGCTACGATTTCATTCGTCAAAGCGACGCAATGAAAAATTACGACGCGGTTCGGTTGGGATTGGCAAAAAAACGCGAACAGCTTGCGCTGGCCACTCCGGAAGCTCTCATGGCGCAGGCAAGCATTCTGCCCGACAAACAGTTTATCAACCGCATCGTGACGCTTTCACAAAGGGTCAGAACCGACGCGAAGTTACTGGATGCAATTCAGAAGACCGACCGGTTTCTCAAATTAAGTGGCCAAAGCTTGGACTCTGTATCGGCGAAAGCAAAGAATGCTTCTCCCTCGCGCGTGGCAGTGCGCGGAGTGATTGCCGCTCCTGACTACATCAAGCCCGCCTGCGATTACAATGATCCCAGTAATTACCCGTCAGGCGTGGATCTTGGAATCGCCAGTGGAATCTCAATCGCGCTGCACCTGGCGGCTGATATAGCTCCTGGCGAATTGATGGTTGCTTGCGCGATGGTTCCGAACCCGATTCACATTGCCTTTTCAATCGCCGCAGGCGTGACAGACCAAGTCAAAAACGCATTGCAGGCCATCGCAACAAACGCTGCTTCCTGCGAAAAAATCAGGCAAAACATCGAAGACAAACTGAAAGATGACCGGGGAATCACCACAATCCTGGTGAACGACGATTTCTATCTGACCTTTATGTACCGATCGGTCAGAGCAACCTTGTCGGTGGCAACCAGCGCAGGCGTCCCAACGAATTGCGGAAATGACAGATTCAACGAGGCTGCTGTTTACTTTAATGGTTCTGACGCTTTTATCGGCGCAACCGGCACGGATCGAGTCGCTGCATACAGATTACTTCGGGCGGCCTATCAAAACGTCGGTGCCTCGTCGTGCCAGCAATAAACCCTGTTCAAGTTGGGCAGGTTTCAACTTGCGTTTCGCGACCTCTAACTCACAGAAGGAGTATGCATTCGGCGAATTCCCGGATGCCTAACACTTGATTATGACCAGAAAAATCCTTACCGCACTGGCAACAATCGGCTTTGTCCTGTTCGCATTTGTCTCGCCCAACTCCGCGCAAGAGCGCCAGGCTGGCGCGCGGACGTCTTTCGGCGACAGGTCACAGGAAAACAGACTGGTCGCGGATTTGGTTGAGGTGGAGAAATTGCGCCGCGATTTGCTTGCCGCTTATGACGAAAGCGAAGCGCTGATTAAATTTTTTGCCGGGTACGAATTCCTGCGGCAAAGCAATGCCATGAAAGATTACGAAGCCGTCTGCCAGACCATGGAAGTTGAGCGCGCGCGCATAGAGCAAATGCCGGCAACCGAATTGACGCTGCAATCGAATAACTGGCCGTATGTCAGAAACCTCAACGGCATGGCCAAGCTGGCACAGAGAATCAGAACCGATGAAAAATTGCTGGCTGTCATGCAAAAGGCGGAGCGCGCTTCACAAGCGGGTCTGCTGTCGCTGAATTCATCGTCCGCAGAAGTCAACTCGCCCGGAGTGATTGCCGCTCCCGCTTACATTGCTCCCAACTGCAATTTTGACGATCCCAGCAATTACCCGTCGGGTGTGGACCTGGGCATCGCCAACGGAATTGCGATTGCCTTGCATACGGCAGTTGAAGCCCAACCCGCGGAATTCATGATCTTTTGTACATTGATTCCGAACCCTTTCCGCATCGCCTTTGCGATTGCCGCAGGGATTGTTGATCAGGTTGCAAACGCATTGAAGGCCGTGGCCACGGATGCCGCGTATTGCGAAGGTCTTCGCCTGTATGTAGAGGAAGCACTGACCCCGCAGGATGGCGGGCAAACCGCGCTTTTGATGAACGATAACTTCTATCTGACCTTTATGTACCGTTCGGTCAGATCGGCCTTGTCCAAAGCTACCGGCACAGGCGTTCCGACCAATTGCGGAAGCACGCGATTGACGGAAGCAGCCGCGTTCTTTGATGGCTCCGACAATTTCATCGGCACAGGCCCGCAACGCGTTGATGCGTACAAAAAACTTCGAGCCGCTTACCACAACATCGGTGCTGCGGTTTGTCAGCAATAAAACTGTCTGCCCCTCTGGATCGTGCCCTGACAACAGATATTGATAATTTGGGTTTTCTGGTTTCGGCCACTTGATTTGGAATGGAAGCTCGGCAAATTCAGTCGAAGCTTCAATAAATCTGGAGAAAAACGATGCGAACTTCACACACACTAAAAACTCCTTTGCGGCGCGCCTTGTTGGGCGCATTCGCGTTTGTCCTGTTTGCCACTTTGACATTTGCGTACACACCGCTTTCTGCGGTTATGGCCAGATTCGGTATCAGCAAGCCAGCTCAACAGCGTTTGTCAGTGGCCCCGCGGCAAAATCAAACATCATCGCCGGTCACAGCAGAGATCAAACGGGCGATTGCCAATGCAGCGCCTGTTGCAATGGGCAGTTCTGCGTCGCTTTTTGATGCGCCGATCACCAAAATCGCCAGCCCTCCGGATGGAACGCCCGTATCGGGCGGACAGTTGATTACGTACACGGTCACTGTGTCGAACGATTCGGCGGTGGATGAAACC
The DNA here is from genome assembly GCA_964383955.1 of uncultured Heliomicrobium sp. Taxonomy (GTDB): domain Bacteria; phylum Acidobacteriota; class Blastocatellia; order RBC074; family RBC074; genus RBC074. Next base: position 25,592 of record CAYLJQ010000005.1, read on the forward strand.
TTCGGTACAAACCGGCTTCGTGTCCGAGACGTCATTCCGACCAACACGACATACGAACCGGCAACCGTCACGATTTTGCAGCAGCCCGGAAATGGTTCTTCGCCCTGGACGTGCAGCTTCGACGGCGGAAACAACCGCATTGAATGTTTGACCGCGACCGGCGGAATTTTGCGCGAATTCGCTGTTTTCAAGTTCGAGTTCAAAGTCCGCGTGAATAGCGCCGCGACAAGTTCGATCGCCAGTAATCAGGCGCAGTTTTTCAATGAACAGCAAACCGGCGCTTCGCCAACCAACAGTTCAAACACCACCAATCACCCGGTTGCCCAGGCGGATTTGGGAATCACCAAGGTGACGTCGAACCCCACTCCGGTCAATGGTGGCGCGGCGTTCTCTTACACGCTGACGGTCACGAACAACGGACCGGGCGCAGCGTACGGTGTCGTGGTGACAGATCCGTTGCCACCGAGCATCGTTTTTCAAAACGTGACGGTGGTGAACAATAATGTTGCGGGATTGGGATTGACCTGCTCAGGACCGCCAGTTGGAACCAACGGCGTCGTCAGTTGTACAGGCAATTTCCCCGTGCCAAGTCCAGCCATCCCAACTTCGACGATTACGATTGTCGCTCAGGCAGCGGCGAATGTAGCTTCGGGCGTGCGGACAAACACGGCAACAGTGGCTTCGAATACACAGGAACCGACGCCCAACGTGTTCCCCAACACCGCCAGCGTTCAACAGAATCTTACGGTTGATGCGCCGCTTTCGATTACCAAAGCCGGCCCGGCGACAGTTTGTGCAGGCGACACATTCACTTACCACATTACGGTCAATAACGGCGGATCAAGCACGGCGTTGAATGCGACCATCAGCGACACATTGCCAGCAAACACGACGTTTTTGAATTTGAGCGGGACAGGAGCTTTTACCGCTGGCTGCTTGCACAATGGCGGCACTCCCGGAACGGTGACTTGCGCGGCTGTAGATATTCCGTCCGGATTAAGCACGCTGAACATCACCGTCAGACTGGCACCGACTGCGCCGAGTGGACCGTTGGCGAATACGGCAACCATCACGACTGCCGGCACTGGCACCATCGCGGTTGGCACTTCGACGACCACCGCAACGGTCAACCATTGCGCCGATTTGGAAATCACCAAGACGGCTTCTCCGAATCCGGCTGTTGCCGGGCAGGACGTGAATTACACCATCACGGTGAAAAACAACGGCCCGAGCATTATTGGATCGGGTGAGTTTGTCGTGAATGACACACCATTTCCGCCGACGGGCACGACCCTGAAAGGGACCATCAGTGCTACAGGCTTCAGTTGTAATGGCGGAACGACGTTCCCTTGCACGGCAACTGCTTCGTTGGCCCCCGGAGCCACTGCAACGATCAATTTTACGGTTACTGTTAATTCCAACTTCAACAACGGCCAACCGGGCAGTTGCGTCAGCAACACGGCCACCGTTGCCACAGTAGCTGGCACGAATTCGGTGGATTCGAACCAATCGAACAATTCTTCGACGATCTGCACGCCGGTTGTGTTTAGCGCTGATCTGGGAATTGCCAAATCGGCTTTGCCCGTGGTTGACCCGGATGGCGCAGGGCCGTTGGCTGCGGTGCCGCTGCCAGTTGTGGGACCGAATGTTCCTGCTGGTTCCGTCAACGCAGGCGGGTATATCCGCTACGATTTGCCGTTTAGCAACACAGGCACATCAGACGCGATCAACGTCATGATCACAGATCAAATTCCCGGCAACACGGCCTTTGTGGGAGCTTTGGCGACGGGCGGAGTGTTTGTTCCGGCAACCCAGCCTCCGGCAATTCCCTTTACGTTCACAATTCAGGCTGCTGATACGCTTGCGCCGCTGGGGCCGAACGTCAGCCTGACTTGCGTTGTCAACGGTGCGCCCGGAAGCCAGGCAATTTATTGCCGTCCGCAAGGAAATACCGGGTTAACTCCGTCGTATCCGGACGGAAATCTGCCTGCCAGTTATTCCGGCCAGTTGACGTTTTTTGTGAAGGTCAACGAATCGGTTTCGGGTGGAACGATTGTGTCTAACCCCGCCAACATCACATCAGGGCTTTGCCCGAACCCAGTCAATCCTGGCCCAGTGTTCCCGCCCAGCGTTTGCGGTGGCACTCCTGATTCGAACACGGCGAACAACACCACGGTGCCCACGCAAACAGTGGTGATTGCTTCGTCCAACCTGACAATCAGCAAGATTGTTCAGTCGGCGGTCACGTCGGCCAGCAATCCGAACCAGACCGGTCCGATTGGTCCGGCGACGCCTCCGAACGGCACTATCACAACAGGCACGGCGGTTTTGCCGGGCACGGCGTTGACTTATCGAATCACGCTGACGAATAACGGGCCTTCGGATGTGTCGAACATTCGATTGACCGATGTGCTGCCGTCCGGCTTGGAAACGCCGCCGGGGCGTGTGCTTGGCGTGAAATACCTGCAGGTTTCACCAGTGCTGCCTTCGGGCGCGACGTTCACCTGCGCGGCTCCGACGGGCATCAACATCGTCAACAACCCGCAAGGCAATGGCGGTTCGCTGGTTTGTACGGCTCCGTTGTTGTCGGCGAACGCCCCGAACAACACTGCGGCAATTGATGTCACTGTGTTCATTGACCCGGCAACCAAAGCCAGTCTGGTTGACACGGCAACATTCGACGCCACGATCAATAACGTCAACCGTCCGGTTTCCGGTTCGACGACGCTGACGACTCCGGTCGCGGCGACTTCAGACCTGGCCTTGACCAAGACGCACACCAATGCAGCGGGTGTGGTTGGCGGCCCGATCACGGCGGGCACGACATTTACGTACACCATCACGGCAACCAACAACGGGCCAAGCGCGGCGCAGATGTTTAGTTTGGTGGATACGTTCCCAGGCTTCCAAAAGCTGACAAACATCGAAATTGGCCGCATCAACGGCAATGGCAACTTTGTGACCCCGAACGCCAAGGATGGAAACGGGAATCCGAATGTGACTTGCACTGCGAACCCAGTGGTCGGCTCGCCGGGCAACACGACCAGCATGACCTGCACGGCGGCTGAATTACCGCCGAATAGGAATCCTGATGGAACAGTCAATCCGGCAGGCACAATCGTCTTCCGCCTGACTGTGTTGCAGGATCCGCTGACGCCGCAACCGCTTCCGGCGAATTACCAGAACTGTGTGTCGGCGACTTCGATGTCCACGGACCCGAATCCGGCCAACAACACCAACGTTTGCGATCCGTTCACGCCGGCGTTTTCGGCTGATCTGTCAGGAACAAAAACCGCTACGCCAGAACCGGTGATTGCGGGCAACCTGCTGACCTACACCATTACGGCGACGAATGGCGGACCCAGCGCTGCGCTGAATTTTATGATCACCGATCCGCTTCCGGTCGGCACTGTCTTTATCTCTGCGGTGGCGTCAACGGGTGCAACGTTGATGACGCCGGCAGTTGGAACTAACGGTCAGGTTAAAGCGACCTGGAATGCTGCGGGCGGCACGCCTGGCGGGTTAACGCCGCCGGGAACAACTCGCACGTTGACGATCGTTGTGCGCGTCTGCCCGGACTTCCAGCAGATTCGCAATCTGACCGATGCTCAGATGTGCGTGCCGAATCTAACGGATACGGCAACCATTAGTTCGGACACGACCGATCCGAATCCCAACAACAATACGGCATCAGTGACTTCAACCGTGCAGGCGCAATCCGATCTGTCCATCAGCAAAGCGGATTCACCTGACCCGGCACCGTACAGCACGACAGGGACACCATCGAACATCACGTACACGCTGACGTTTTCGAATGCAGGCCCGTCCAATGCCAACGGCGTAACAATTGTTGACGTGCTGCCGAAAGGCTTTACGGTGGTGGGAACGCCGACTTCCACTGTTCCCGGCACAACATTCACCATCACGACGACCAACGGCATCACGACGGTTGTGGCCAATCTGGGTGTGCTTGGCGCTGCCAATCAGTGCCAGTTGACCCGGCCCAGCAGCGGCACAATCGTTATTGTTGCTAGGGTTCCAATCAAGCATCCGTCCATCACCGTAACCAACGTGGCGACGATTGCTTCAACCAACTGCCTGCCTGAAACGGGCACGCTGGCAACGCAATCCAATCCATTGTCTGGAAATCCGGCGATCATTGTGCCGGGCACAGGAATGCTGGCCAACAACAGAGCCTTTGCCGACACGCGAATTGTGCCCCCTGGCATAACGGGCAGCCCCTATCTGGCGCTGTCTGAAGTAAGCGATCAAAAGGAAGGTTCAATCCTGTTCTATCCGATCTACACTTCTGAGGCGGCGAACGCCAACGTCCAGAATACGCGCATTTCCATGACCAACACTTCCTCCACTGAAAAGGTGACCGTTCACCTGTTCGCAGTGGATGGTGCAAGCTGTGCAATCCTGGATGCGTTTATTTGCCTGACTCCGAACCAGACTGCATCGTTCCTGGCTTCGGACTTTGATCCGGGCAACACGGGCTATGTGATGGCAGTGGCGGTTGAAGATGAGAATGGCCTGCCGCGTGCATTCAATGAATTGATTGGCGACGAATTCGTCAAATTCTCGTCAGGCCATCAGGCCAACCTGGCCGCCGAATCAATCGCGGCTTCGATGCTGTTCCCGGCTGGAGTGGATGCGAATGCAACGACGGCGACCCTGCGATTCGACGGCATGAATTACAACAGATTGCCGCGAGTTCTGGCCGCCAGCGGTGTCGGCAGCACTGCTGATGGTAATTCCACGATGATGATCATTGACCGCGTCGGCGGGAATTTCACCACCAGTGGAGCGCTGATCGGCAATATCACCGGATTGCTGTTTAATGATTCGGAAATCCAGTACAGCTTCACCGCCAACCTGGGATCGTGCCAATATCGCAAGATACTGGACAACAGTTTCCCGCGAACCTTCACGCCGTTCAATACGGTGGTTCCTGCAGGACGCACCGGCTGGATGAAGTTCTGGACAGTGAACGAAGGGGCTTTGTTTGGCGCACAGATCAACTTTAACTCTTCCGCCAATGCCAATAGCGGCGCATTCAATCAAGGACACAATCTGCATCATTTGACGTTGACCGATCAGGCAACGCTCGTTGTGCCGATCTTTATTCCGTCCTGCTAACGCTCCGTTGGGAAGCTCAACACTGAAAAACGGCTGCCGGACTCGTAGAAGTCCGGCAGCCGTTTTTCAGTTTCTTCGTAAAATCTATGCAAAAATTCAGAATCCCTATGGACGAAACTTATATGACCGTAATACTATCCGCGAGTATTACAATTACATTTTGGGACTGGGATGGGAATTGGTGGTGAATTTTTGCCTGACTCCTCAAATTGTTTGGCATCTGGGGCGCAAAATGGAGAGATAGCATGTTTTCT
>CAYLJQ010000006.1:0-30930 GCA_964383955.1 uncultured Heliomicrobium sp.
CTGCTTGCGCGCGTGGAACCGATTGTTCGCGACGCGTTTGAAGGACGCGCGGAATTGATCGCAATTGACGACGGATCAACCGACCACACTTGGACTGTTTTACAGCAACTGACCGAACGCTACTCTTTTCTGGTTTCACACCAACACACACAAAATCGAGGTTTGTCCGAAGCCTGGCAAACTGGGGCGTTGGCAGCACGCGGCGAAGCGGTCTGTACGCTCGATGCCGACTTGCAGTACCGCCCCGAAGAAATTCCGAAGCTTTATCAAGCCTGGACAGATTCCCGCGTAGACATTGTTCAGGGAGCCAGATTGCGTGACAGGCGACCGTTGAATTCGCGCTTGTTGCTTTCCAGAGGGTTGAACGCGATGCTCAACCGCGTGTTTGGCATGTCGCTTGACGATAACAAGTCGGGCTTTTTGTTATGCCGGCGCGACGTGTTTTTATCGCTGCTGAACGAGCGCCAGGCATTTCGATACTTTCAGGCGATGGTCATGATTTCGGCAAATGAGCTTGGGTTTTCTTATCGTTCGCTGCCAACGCCATTCGATGTCCGCGCAGCCGGACAATCGTTTCTGGGGCAATTTCCGATGCGTGTGACTGCTGGCGTGATTGCCGACGTGATGCGCGCGCTGATTCGATACCGCTGGCGAAAACCATGATGAGCGAACAGGAACACTGCGCGCTGGCGGCGAAAACGCTGGCGGTTGATGAACACTGCTGGCGGCAGTTCGCGGAGGGGTTTGCCGAATGTTGTCCCACGGGAAACGAATGCTTCGATGATCGTATACAAACGCTGACTCAGTTATGGAATTCGCTGTCGCCACACGCAATCCCGCCGAAACGCCATCTTCTGAATTCCGAATGTCCAGCTTGCTCCGCAAATGTTCAGACGGTTGCCGTGCGGCAAATCGCCGGACAAGCTCCGTTGGTTTATGGCGCTTGTGATCGTTGCGGGCTGGGCGTGTTGCTCAGTGGCGGCGCGGCTGATTCGATCTACACGCAGCCGGATTATTACCAACAGCGGGACGCTGGAAATGTTGGCTACGATCATTATTTGGCCGAACGCGAATACCGTGAAGCCAAAGGCCGTCGCTTGATTGAATGGATAGGCGAACATGCTGCTCGCCCATTGAAAACCTTGCTTGAAGTCGGCAGCGGATTTGGCTTCACGCGCGCAGGCGCTCAGCAGGTCGGCCTGAAAACCGCTGGGATTGACCTGAATCCACACGCCGCGCAAATGGCTCAACAGATTTATGGCCAGTCAACATTTACCGGTACGCTTGCCGAAGTCGTGGCGGCGAAAGCAATCCCGGACGCGAGTTGGGACGTTGTGCTCTATCTGTTTGTTTTGGAGCATCTACCAAACCCGCCGCAGGAATTGATGCTTGCCGCGCAAATGCTGTCGCCGAAGGGAGTGCTGGCGCTGGTCGTTCCGAACATGAATTCGCTGGAGCGGGAAATTTTCGGCGCGTCTTACCGGTCATTCCGGCGCGATCATTTATGGCTTTTTTCCGTCGCCAGCCTACAGTTGCTGCTGGAGCGCGCCGGGCTGAAAATGATTGCGGCGGAAAGCCAGTGCAACATCCGGTTGCTTCGCGGCTTTCTGACAGAACAGGAACTCAATCAACTCGACGCTGATTGCCGCTCGGCGGATTTGATGATCCTTGCGGAAAGGAATCAAACATGAAATTTCCGTTTATCGTCATTCCCGAACTGACAGACCGGCAGCTTTGGCGGTATCACAACCACATCAATTCCGATGCCAGCGGCTGGCATCGGCGCTGGACGGAATCCATCTGGCGTCGCCATCAACATCCGTCAAACGCCAGGCTGTCAGGCTGGGTTTCGCCGGAAGATCAGAAACGCCGCATCCTGCATTTTTACGACGAATATGGCATCGAAGGGCGCTCGTTCGTTTTGCGGAACGCCTATCTGTTTATGCACGTCAGCTTGCCGGAAGAACACATTGACGAATACGAAGCCGTGATCCGGGCAGGCTTGCGCGAGGGAGAATGGAGCGCCGACGGAACCGAACACTCACGAGGTTTGCCGCAGGAACGATTTCGGCGAGGCAATCTGACGTTGCGGCTGGCCCGAAGCAAATATCATCCTGAAGACGAAAAACGCAGCCGCAGACAGCCGTCCGGGTATCAAAACCTGGATCTATGGTTGATGACGGACACGTACAATCTGCCGCGCGGCTGGGACGAACGCCCCTGGAAAGTGTTTTTCGAAGTCGGCTTGCGAAAGACGTTGCAGCGTGGAACGCCAACCATCATTACGCCGGAACAGATTGCCGAGCATTTGCCAGCGCAACTGGAACTCGGTTGCGGCCCGTCCATCGCCGCAGGCATTCCGCATCTTTCCAGCCTGCACCGGATTTACGGAGTTTCGCTGCCCGATTACGGATTCGTTTTTCGCGCTGAACAGGACGGGCTGCTAAAGGTTATCGCTTCGCCGGAAACCAAGTACGCTGAGATGACAGACATTTATCGAGCCTGCGCCGTTGCTGAAGGAACCGAGTTTTACGAAGTTGTTGACGACTTGGTGAAACGCAGCTTGATTGTCGGAACCGTCATTACCAACAACTTCGATTGCCTGTGCGCAGACCGCGGACTGCCCGAAATTTCGCTGCGCAGATACGATTGGGGGCCTTATTACCCGCGCATCAATTACGATCCTCGCGCTCGGTCGTTGCTGGTCGTGGGCGTTCACGCCGACCGCAGGCTGGTGCAAATGCGAGCGCGTGAACAAGGCCTGAAAGTAATTTTCGTTGATCCCGAACAGTATGTCGGTCCCGATGGGCGTGTCATTCACTACCCGGTGGAAGCTCCGCAGGACGAAGATTTCTTTGTCCGGGCGACGGCGGAACAGGCGCTACCGCAACTGCATCAGGCGTTGGGCAAGCTGCCAACGAACCAATAGAATCCGGCTTTCAAACAACCAAGGAGATTTGTTCAATGAAGCGTTTACCAATTGCGATTGCGTACTCGTTCGCTTTTGCCTTTCTGATCCTGCCCAGCGGGTTTCGTCAAACCGCGATTGCCGAACAAAGCCCGGCGCAAGCGCCAAAAACCGTTCAGTCGCTTCGCGTGCAAGTGCTTTCGACAATGCTGGTTGGTGATTCCAATAAAGGCATTGGCGAATGGGGATTCGCCGCCATTGTTGAAGTTGACGGCCAGCGAATCCTGTTCGACACCGGAGCGCGTCCCGACACGGTGCTGAAAAACGTCAAAGAGATGGGCATTGATCTGTCCAACGTCAAAGATGTGATTCTCAGCCACAACCATTCCGATCACACGAACGGGCTGATGACGCTGCGCCGAGAATTTGCCAAAACGAATCCTGCTGCGCTTTCACGGGCGCACGTCGGCAAAGGCATTTTTTGGAATCGTCCAAATGCTTCCGGTGATTCAAACGTGATGGTGAAATACAAACCGGAATACGAAACGACCGGAGGCCAGTTCATCGAGTACGCCGAACCTAAAGAAATCTTGCCCGGCGTATGGCTGACCGGCCCCGTGCCGCGCACGTACCCGGAAAAGAACTGGAGCGGCACAGGAAGAATGAAATCGCCCGACGGATTGGTTGAAGACACGCTGCCCGAAGATATGTCGCTGGTGTTTGTGACCGACAAAGGTTTGGTTGTGCTTTCGGGTTGTGGGCACGCCGGAATCATCAACACACTGGAACATGCGCGGAAAGCAATCAAACCCGCGCCCATTTACGCAGCGATTGGCGGTTTCCATCTGTTCGCGTTGAACGATGAAAAACTTGATTGGACAGCGGGCAAGCTGAAAGAGTTTGGCTTGAAAAACTTTCTCGGCGCGCACTGCACCGGCATCGAAGCCGTTTACCGCATTCGCCAGCAAACTGGACTTGATCGGCAAAGCTGCGTGGTCAGTGCAGTCAGCTCGTCGTTTACCTTGGACAAAGGAATTGATCCAACGCCGTTGGCACGTTGAATAACACCGTAGAGACGCAAAATCTTGCGTCTCTACCTGCCTGGAATGTCATGAAGAAACTACTGTTTTTTTCTTTGCTGCTGATCTTGCCCGCAACTTCATTCGCCCAGAACAAAGGCATTCTGCTGGAAAATCTGACCTGGCAGGAAGCTGAGAAAGTGCTCAAACCTGACACGGTGGTTGTCATTGCGCTCGGCGCGGCCTCCAAAGAACACGGCCCACACTTGAAGCTGAAAAACGATTGGACAATGGCCGAATACTACAAACAGCGTGTTCTGAAATCTACCGATGTCGTCATCGCGCCAACCATCAACTACCACTTCTATCCGGCGTTTGTGGAATATCCGGGTTCGACTTCCTTGCGAATGGAAACGGCGCGCGATCTGACCGTAGACATTTGCCGCAGTTTGTCGCGGTTTGGGCCAAAGCGGTTTTACATCATCAACACAGGTGTTTCGACTTTGCGCGCGCTGAAACCGGCGGCAGAGATGTTGGCTGCGGACGGCATTCTGCTGTCTTATCTGGACGTGACCGGAGACGTGGCCAACGTCGTGAAGCCAATTGAGAAACAGCCCGGCGGCACGCATGCCGATGAAATTGAAACCTCGCAAATGCTGTACATTGATCCGGCTTCGGTTGAAATGAAAAAAGCCAGGAAAGATTACAACCCGCGTCCTGATCGTCCCGGCGTACCATTGACGCGCGACCCGCAAAAAGCCGCGCGTGGCGAAGGCACGTATTCGCCGACCGGAAGCTGGGGCGATCCAACCTTGGCAACACGCGAAAAAGGCCGCATCGTCACCGAAGCGACTTATGCGGCCATCCTCAAACAAATCGAAACGCTGCGGCAAGCAACTCCGCCAAACACTCAAACTCGCAAGTAATCAAGCCAGGATCGGTTTGACGACTTCGCCGGAAACGTTTGTCAGCCGGGCATCAATGCCCTGGAATTTCACCGTCATCCGCAAGTGATTGATGCCCAGCAAATGCAGCATCGTCGCGTGCAGGTCGTGAACGCTGACCGGGTTTTCAACTGCCGCATAACCAAGTTCATCGGTTGCGCCATACGTGACGCCGCCTTTGATCCCGCCGCCAGCCAGCATGTACGAAAAGCCTTTGATGTGATGATCGCGGCCATTGCCGCCTTGCGACATTGGCGTGCGCCCAAATTCTCCGCCCCAAATGATCAGCGTGTCGTCGAACATGCCGCGTTGTTTCAAATCCTTGATCAGTGCGGCAGTCGCGCGATCCACTTCCTTGGCTTTCAGCGGAACGCTGGACGGAATGTTGTTGTGATGATCCCAATCGCGATGATAAAGCTGTATGAACCGCACGCCGCGTTCAGCCAGCCGCCGCGCCAGCAAACAGTTCGAAGCAAAGGAACCGTCGCCGGGTTTGGCTCCGTATAGATCCAGCATCTGTTTCGGTTCCTTGCTCATATCGGTCAGGTCTGGAACCGACGATTGCATACGAAACGCCATTTCATATTGGGCAATCCGCGTCAGCGCCTCAGCGTCCTTGGTTCCGTCGAATTGCAGCCTATTCAGTTTGTTGATGGCGGCAATCGAATCGCTTTGCATGCTTGCGCTGAGCCCGGCGGGATTGTTGATGTACAACACCGGATCGCCAATCGAATTCAGTTTTACGCCTTGAAATTTGCTGGGCAAAAATCCGGCTGACCACTGGCGCTGCGCCACAGGCTGATTTTGCCCTCCGACGCCGGAAGACATCAGCACGACAAACCCCGGCAGGTTTTCAGTTTCCGCGCCCAACCCATACAACAACCATGATCCCATGCTCGGACGTCCGGCAATGATCGAACCGGTATTCATCAACTGATGCGCCGGATCGTGATTGATCTGTTCACCCCACATTGAGCGAACGATGCAGATGTCGTCGGCGACGCTGCCGATTTCCGGAAACAGTTCACAAACCTCCTGTCCCGATTTCCCAAATCGTTTGAACGGAAACTGCGGCCCAAAACACGTCAGCTTTTGGTTTTGCAGTTGCGCGATTTGCTGGCCTTTGGTGAACGATTCCGGCATCGGTTTGCCGTGCATTTTCGCCAGATCGGGTTTGTGGTCGAAGGTCTCCAGATGCGACGGGCCTCCGGCTTGGTACAGGAAGATCACACGTTTGGCTTTGGCCGCGTGATGCAGCGGATTGACCAGACCTTTTGATTGCGGAGTGGGAATTGCGGATTGCGGATTCACTTCCGCAAATGCGGATTGCCTGAACAGTGAGGTCAACGCGACTGAACCGAGTCCGGCAAAGCCTTGGCCAAGAAACGTGCGGCGGTTCACCTCTAAATGATTCTCTTTCATCGCTAATTCCTTAATTGATAACTTCTTGGAGTGCTACGCCGAAGGCGTAGCTTTGAAAGTCTCTCACGCAAGAAAAGCCTCGACGACTTATTGAGCCTTCAAATTTCGGTTTGTGGTTTTTCGTGTTTTATCCTGATCCTGAAAATTCACTGGACTACTAAAGCTACGCCGAAGGCGTAGCACTCCATAGCTAATTTCTGGTGATGGTTTCGTGCAGATTCAGAATCGCTCTTGTGACCGTGACCATCGCGGCCAGCTTTGCGAAGCTCATCTTTTTCTCTGTGGAAGCGTCGCCAACGCTTGCCAGTTCGCGCGCAGATTCAGGGTTGCGCAGAAACCCAGCCAAACTTTTTTGATAAAGCTTCGACAAAACTTGAATTTCTTCTGCGTTTGGCTTGCGGCCTGTCGCGCGTTCAAACGCCCAGACAATTTGCGACGATGAAGTCGGCCCTCCTTGTTTCAACACGTTTTGTGCAAACACGCGCGCGGCTTCGACAAAGATCGGATCATTCAGCAACACCAGGGCTTGCAACGGCGTGTTCGAGTTTGTCCGGTTGACCGTGCATTCTTCGCGCGAAGGCGCGTCAAAGGTGCTCAGACTGGGATGCAGAAACGTTCGCTGCCAGTGAACGTAAACACCGCGCCGATAAAGAGCGTCACCGCGTTCCTCTGAATAATCGCGCACCGGAAAGTTCAGCGTTGCCAGGTAGCGTTCTGGCTGAACCGGTTTGATCGAAGCGCCGCCGAATTTTTCCACCAGCAAACCAGACACGCTCAGCGCAATGTCGCGGACGATTTCAGCGTCCACGCGAAACCGGTTTTGCCGGGAAAGCAGGCGGTTATCCGGATCGTCTGAGTGCGGATTTTCGATTGCGGATTGCGGATTTGATGCTTGCCGATACGTGTGGCTGGTGACGATCAATCGGACAATATGTTTGACATCCCAATCGTGGCGGCTGCCCTTCAATCCGCAATCCGCAGTCCGCGATCCGCAATCCATAAATTCGCTGGCCAGCCAATCCAAGAGTTCAGGATGTGTAGGCCATTCGCCTTGGGAACCAAGATCGTCCAGGGTTTTCGTCAGGCCTGTTCCGAAAAACTGCCGCCACAACCGATTGACGAATACACGCGCAGTCAGCGGGTTTTCTTTGGAAACAATCCAGTCCGCCAAGTCCAGGCGAGTCAACCGCCGCTCCTTTGCTTCCGGCTTGGTTAAACCTGCCGGGCTGAACACAGTGGGAATCGCTGGCGGCACAACCTGCCCCGATTCATCCAGAAAATTGCCGCGCGGCAGAATACGTGTTTCCGCAGGCGTCACGGATTCGGCAATCATCACGCGCGGAATTTGCGAATCCAGCAAATCGCGCTCGGCTTCCAGTTGAGCGACGCGAACTGTTAGCAGTTGCAATTCAGGCGAAACCCATTTGAAGTGCGTCAGAATGTTTTTCGTTTGTGCATCGTTTCGTTTTTCCGGCTGTTCTTTCAGTGCAGCAGCGACTTCGGCAGGCAACCCGTTCAGCGGCTTTTGCGTTTTGGCTTGATGATCGGGCCACGAATGCTCCGCCGGAGAAAGCGCCAGCCGGAACCGGCCAATGGTCGCACGGCGCAAATCAGAATCATGATGCAGCCGAATCGTAACGACAGAATCGGCATCGGTCTTCAGCGTTTGCGCGAATCGCAAAGCAATAAATGCTCCGCGCCCGTCGGCAAAGGAAAACCCCCAACCGGTTTTCGGATTTCTATCAATCGCGTTCATCGCGTGATTTTCCGGCCATTGGCCTGCGCCGTCGGTGGTCGCCAGCACAAATGGGATAGAGCGATGGAGAGAAGGAGAGAGAGAGGGACGGAGGGACGGAGAGACGGCGGGAATTTTTCTTTCAGTCTCTCCCTCCCTCGTTCCCTTCATCACTCTGTCTCTTTCAGCCAGAAAGGCATCCACTTCCGTTAGCACAAACCGGTCCGCGCCGCGCGCGACGCGATTTGCGGGCAGGCTTTCGTCCTGAACGACTTCGATGCCCAGTGCTGGCCATTCGCCAGCGCCAGGTTTAAAGCTGACGGTATACGTTGCGTTGTCAGGATTTTCGCCGCTGGCGATGACCAGGCCTTCGCCTTTGATTTCTTCGGAAACAATGTTGCCGCCGCGATATTGCGTCACAACCAAGGGCTGATCGTTGTAAATCTTCAGCCTGGTTCCATTGGTTGAACTTGCTGAAATGGGCGCTTGGAATTTCCAGGCCAGCTTTCCCGCTTCAAACTGTTGCAGCATTTGCGTTTCCCATTCGGCGCGGCGCGCGCTGAGTTTTTCGGCCTGTGCGTCCAATTCGTTTTGCGCCCGTTTCAACGCCTGCGTCAGTTCGTCCATCCGCTGTTTCTGCGCTTCGCTGGGCAATTCCAGCTTCGATCCCCATGCATCGCGGCCACGGTCCGGGACCAAGCCAGTTTCCTTGATGTCGGCGAAAAAGGCTTTCATTGAGTAAAAGTCTTTCGACAGGTAAGGGTCGAACTTGTGGTCGTGGCATTCGGCGCAGCCCATCGTTGCGCCAAGCCAGGTGACGCTGGTTGTCCGAACACGGTCGGCAGCGTATTTGGCCAAATACTCTTTCGGCTGCAATCCGCCTTCAGCGGAAACGCGATTCAGCCGGTTATACGCCGAAGCGATTTTCTGTTCCGTCGTCGCGTTCGGCAGCAAATCTCCCGCAATCTGTTCACGCGTGAATTGATCAAAAGGTTTGTTCTCCAAAAATGAACGCAACACATAATCCCGGTAAGGCCATGTCGGATACGCGTTGTCTCCGTGAAAGCCGGACGTGTCGGCGTACCGCACCGCGTCCAACCAGTGCATGGTTTGTTTTTCCGCATATCGCGGCGAAGCCAGCAATCGGTCAACCAGTTTTTCGTACGCGTCCGGCGCTTTGTCGGCAACAAAGGCAGCAATTTCTGCTGGTGTAGGCGGAATGCCCGTCAAATCCAGCGAGACGCGGCGAATCAAAGTGCGGCTGTCGGCTTCGCGCGAAGGAGTCAAACCTTCCTTTACCAAACGAGCCTGGACGAACGCGTCAATCGGGTTTTGGATTTTAGATTTTGGATTTTGGATTTCGGGAACTGCTGAACGCGCAATCGGCTGATACGCCCAATGTCCTTCGTATTTTGCGCCTTCGGCGACCCAGCGGCGAATCAATTCTTTCTGCTCAGCAGTCAGGATTTTGTGCGCTTCTTCGGGCGGCATCATCTCCGACTTATCGCTTGAAAAGATGCGGCGGACAATTTCGCTTTCGTCGGGTTTGCCGGGAATGATCGGGGTTGCGCCGGAGCGGGATTTCTTGATTGCTTCTTCACGAATATCCAGCCGCAATCCGGCCTTTCGGGCATTTTTGTCCGGGCCGTGAC
Organism: uncultured Heliomicrobium sp.; assembly: GCA_964383955.1. GTDB lineage: Bacteria > Acidobacteriota > Blastocatellia > RBC074 > RBC074 > RBC074. Next base: position 9,681 of record CAYLJQ010000006.1, read on the forward strand.
AGCGAAAACAAGTATCGGAAAAGATCGGGCGAATGTCCCGATTGAAGCTGACTGAACCGCTTTGCGCGGAAGCCTGCCGGTTTGAAATCAACGCGGCAATAGCCAACACAACGATCACGGCAACCAGCAAAAGCTTGCGAGTTCGAATGGAAGCGTTCATGACGTTTAGGTTTTCTTTCTTGAATCGAGTGCTATGGAGTGCGCCGCGCTCGGCGGCGCTTTGGTAGTCGGTTCATCACTACAGTATCACAAGGAAACTGAAAGATCGTCCCCGTGAATTGACTCACCAAAAATCTATGCGAAAAGGGGTCGTTGCCTCAGGGAAAAAATCTATCTGAAATGCAGGCTTCCAAGCACTTGAAAGGGAGGTTTGCAGATGGAGGCAACGATGAGCGAGCGCAAGACGATTACGAAGCTTTATGCAGAGCGGTATCAGCGTGCGAGAAAGAAAGAAAAGGGAGTCATTCTGACAGAGTTTTTGAGTCTGACTGGGTATAACCGCTGTTACGGAGCTTGGCTGTTGCGCCACCAGGGCAAGCGCGTGACGGTGTCTGTGCAAAAAGTGGTCGAGGGAGATGTGATGAAATCTACGCCTCGGTCGTGCCGGCCGTATTACGATCAGGCGGTCAAAGCGGCGCTGATCAGGGTCTGGAATCTGATGGATGGAATCTGTAGCAAGCGGCTGGCGCCCGCGTTGCCGAAGTTGATCCCGAAGCTGGAGTCGTGCGGCGAGTTGCGATTCAAGTCGCGTGTGCGAGAGAAGTTGCTGAAATTGAGTCCCGCGACGATAGATCGTTTGTTGGCAGAAGAGCGCGCGGCATTGGGCAGTGGGAGGAAAGTCGGACACACCAAGCCCGGTGGCCTGCTCAAACATCAGATTCCAATTCGCACGTTTGCGGATTGGAATGAACAGCAACCGGGCTTTGTCGAACTGGATTTGGTAGGACACGAAGGCGGCAACGCGCGGGGCGATTTTTGTTTTACGCTTGATGTGACGGATGTTTTCAGCGGTTGGACGGAAACGCGCGCCATTCAAAACAAAGCCCAGGTCTGGGTGGTAGAGGCGCTGAACCGGATTCGGCAAGAGCTGCCGTTTCGTTTGCAAGGGATTGATTCGGACAACGGCAGCGAATTCATCAATGAGCAGTTGGTGCGGTATTGCCAGCAGCATCGGCTGACGTTCACGCGCAGCCGCAGCGGTCGCAAGAACGACAACTGCTTTGTCGAGCAAAAGAATTACTCTGTGGTGCGCCGCGCGGTGGGCTACCGGCGCTACGACACGCCAGAGCAACTCAGATTACTGAATGATCTCTACGACCGCTTGCGGCTGTATACGAATTACTTCCTGCCGGTGATGAAGCTGCGCGAAAAGACGCGGACAGGCAGCAAAGTCAGCAAGAAGTACGACAAGGCACAGACGCCCTGCGAAAGATTGTTGGCTGCGGACAAGCTGAGCGAAGCGCAAAAAGAACACTTGCGAGAAGAGTACGAACGTCTCAATCCGGCACAACTCAAACGCGAAATCGAGCGATTTCAAGAACAACTACTGAAGTCGGTCAACCAGACCGACCGAGGGGCGAAATCCCGGCGAGTCAGCGCCTCCTCGCCCCCGACTGCTGGTGGGTAACCCGACGAGATTTCGCATAGAATTCTACGTGAGGCAACGATACTCATTTCAGATAGATTTTTACGTGAGGCAACACGCCAACTCAAATTGGCAAAGCGCAAAGCGACTACCAACGCTACGCCAAAGGCGCAGCATTCCAAATTTTCAAAGCGTTGAAAATGCCATAGCCTTCGATTAGGCTTTGCGCCCATTCGCAATCTAGAAAATTAAATCAGGAGCACCAGAACCATGACGATGATGAACACGCCGTTGACGATGCCTGTGTTGATGGATCGAGGGCCAATGCTCTATCCCGACAATGAAATCGTCTCGAAAATGCGCGACAAAATTCACCGCTACACGTATGCCGAACTGGGCAAACGGGCGCGGCAATTTGCCAATGCGATCACCAAGCTGGGCATCAAACAAGGCGACCGCGTCGCCACGATGGCCTGGAACAGCTACCGCCACCTGGAAGTGTATTATGCGACACCGTGCATGGGCGCGGTGCTGCATACGCTGAATCTGCGGCTTTCGACTACCGACCTGGAATACATCGTCAACCACGCGGAAGATTCCGTAATCTGCGTTGACGATGATCTGTTGCCGATTCTGGAAAAACTGGCCGGAAAGATTCCCACCGTCAAGCACATCATCGTCATGAACAATACGGGCAACAAAGCCTCTGACGCGCTGGCGGCGTCCGCCAAGATTCACGATTACGAAGAGTTGATCGCGGGCGAATCACCGGAATTCACCTGGCCGGATATTGATGAAAACTCGCCGATGGGACTTTGTTACACCAGCGGAACTACAGGACATCCGAAAGGCGTGATGTATACGCACCGGTCAAATTACATCCACACGCTCACGGGCGGGTTGCCCGACTTGCTAGGATTGAAACGCGACGACACAGTAATGGCGGTAGTGCCCATGTTTCACGCAAATGCCTGGGGGTTGCCATACATCTGCATGATGCTGGGGCTGAAACAGGTGTTCCCCGGTCCAACGATGGATGGCGCTTCGGTTTGCCAGTTGCTGCAAGACGAAAAAGTCACCTTCACCGGCGGCGTGCCAACCATCTGGATGGGGGTTATCAGCGAACTGCAAGCCAATCCCGGCAAATACAATTTGTCTACTTTGCGCGAAATGGTATGCGGAGGTTCTTCGCCGCCGCGCGCGATGATTGACTGGCTGGAAACCAACCTGGGCGTGGATTTCATTCAGGCTTGGGGAATGACGGAAACTTCGCCGCTTGGGACGGTTTGCCGCCTGAAACCGAAGATGAAAGCGCTGCCTCGCGAAAAACAGCTCGACGTCAAACAACGCGCCGGAATTTACGCTCCGGGATTGAAGCTGCGCATCGTCAACGATTTCGGCGAAGACGTTCCGCACGATGGAACTTCGATGGGCCGATTGCTGGTGAAAGGGCCGTGGATCGCTTCAACGTATTACCGAACTGATCCGACCCCGGATAAATTCCCTGACGGCTGGCTGGATACGGGCGATGTCGCTACGCTGGATACCGAAGGTTATATGGCTATCGCTGATCGGTCGAAGGACTTGGTCAAAAGCGGCGGTGAATGGATTTCGTCTGTTGACCTGGAAAACGCGATTATGGCCATTCCAGGCGTTGCCGAAGCCGCTGTCATCGCGATCCAGCATCCAAAATGGGACGAACGCCCTCTGGCTTGTGTGGTGAAAAAGCCCGGCGTCGAACTGACCAAAGACCAGATTTACGAGCACCTGCTGAAAAGCTTTGCCAAATGGTGGATGCCCGACGACATTATCTTTATCGAAGCTGTCCCGAAAACCAGCGTCGGCAAATTCGACAAGAAGGTGCTGCGTGAACAATTTAAGGACTTTCAATTGAACTCATAACCGGTACAGTACCGCGCGCGTGAGCAAGCGGCGATTCGCGTGAAGGCCCGCTCGCTCACGCGCGCGATACTGCACCAATCAACGGAACACTTTGAGAATTACACGTGTTTACACCAAGACTGGCGATGCGGGCGAAACTTCGCTGGTAGACGGCAGTCGCGTCAAGAAAAGCGATTTGCGCGTCGCAGCGTACGGCGATGTGGACGAATTGAATTCTCTGCTGGGCGTGGCGCGCGTCGGATTGCAGGATCAGCAGCTCAACGACGAACTTGGCAAAATCCAAAACGAGCTGTTCATCGTTGGCGCGGATTTGGCCAGCCCGCTGACGATTCAAGTTCCCCGCGTAGACGAAATGCACATTGCCGAAATGGAGCAGTTGATTGATGCGCTGCTGGAAGAACTGGAACCGTTACGAGAATTCATTTTGCCAGGCGGAACACAGTTCGGAGCAACGCTGCATCTGGCGCGGTGCGTCGCACGGCGAGCCGAACGACAAATCGTTGCTCTCATGGCCGAACACGACATCAATCCTCATTCGCTGACGTACTTGAACCGATTGTCGGATTTGTTGTTCGTAATGGCGCGAGTCGCCAATCATAGAGCAGGCGTGAAAGAGCAATCGGCCAATTTCAGTTCCCGCGGGAAGAAGTGAAGGAGAGAAAGAGGGATAGAGAGATGGGAGGACGGAGAGAAAATCATATTTCGTGCCCTCACTCCCTCTTTCACTCCGTCCCTCATTCCCAAAACGCATGCGCCAAATTCTGATCTTCAGCGCAATCTTTCTGGCAGTTCCTCTGGCGCTGTTCGCGCCGTTTACAGGCTTAATCAGTTATGTTGGCATTGCGTATGTGCGTCCGCACGAATGGGCCTACATGCCGAATGTGCCAATTTCGATGGCGGTGGCCGTCGCCACACTGATTGGCTACGCCGTCTTTGAATTGACGCGCCGGGCCCCGCAGTTGATCCCTAACTCACTATTACTGCTGTTATGGGCGCAAGTTTCAGCGGCGACGTTTTTTGCCTACTCACCCGCGCTGGCGCAGGGCAAATGGATGGAATTCAGCAAAACGATTTTGATCGCTTTGCTGATGACGGCAATGGTGGATTCGGAACAACGCGCTCGATGGTTGTTGCTGGGAACCGTCGGAGCGATTGGTTTTCTTGCGTTTCGATCCAACGTCGGCATTTTGCTGGCCGGAGGGCAAACTCGAATTTTTGGTCCCGGCGGAGCCTTTGAAGACAACAACGATTACGCGCTGTTGTTAAATGTCGCCGCGCCAATCGCCTTTTTCGCCGCCCGCGCAGAAGCCAATCGCTGGCTGAAACGAATCTGTTACGCGTTGTCAGCAATGATGATGATCACAGTGATCTTTTCGCTGTCGCGCGGAGGCTTTCTTGGGTTGTGCGTCGTTTTGCTGGGGTTAGCGCTGAAATCAAAATACAAAGTAGCGGGCGTGCTGGCTGTGGTCTTGGCAGGTTCCATCACATTCGCGCTTTTGCCGACGCAAGTCGTTGAACGAGTCCGAACCATCCGCACTGCCAGCGAAGCGGATCAATCGGCGCAAATGCGTTTCGACGCGTGGCGGGTTTCGCTGCAAATTATTGCGGATTATCCGGCCTTGGGTGTTGGGCCAAGAAATATGCTGGAGCTTTACAACCGTTACCAGCAAACGGACAACGTCAGGGTTTCGCACAATTCGTTTTTGCAGATTGCTGTGGATGCAGGCTTGCCCGCGTTGCTGATGTTTCTGGGATTGATTGCGCTGAGTTTGTGGAGGCTTCGCAGGTCACGAAAACTGCTGAAAACCCGCTCGCCGGATTCGCAACTGATTCTTTATTCTCACGGGCTGGAAGTCGCGCTGATTGGATATGTGGTTTCGGCAAATTTCCTGAGCCGCCACGACCTGGAATTGCTATACGAAATTTTTGCGCTGGCGACGAGCTTTCACGTACTGACACGCGAGGTGGCGACGGAAACTCAGTTTGCGCCGGTCACCGCCGCGATTTCAGCCAGCAATTCCGCATCAGCATCAACCGGGCAGGCGTAATACCACCAGTTCCTTTTCTGCGTCCAGCCTTCTTCTTCAGCCAGTTCATCGCCCCACAAACAAACGCTTGAGCGCGTGGTCAAGCCTCTCATTTGATCGTCCGCATGCCGGATTCGTTCTTCGAAGTTTTGCTGTTCGGCAAGCGGAGCAACTTCCAGCGCTTCTTCCAACAACTGGCGCGCGTCCAAATCGTTCAGGTAATCATCCAGCGTCAATGAATATCCACGCTCGACAGATTTGACGACTTTTTCCCAGCTTTCCACCAAGCCGGGCAAACCGCGCTCGGCGATCTGAAAGGAGCAGCCTTTTTCACGCAAAAACTCACGAACTTCTTCACTCATTGTCTCCTCCTCTCGATGAACCTCGTTTGCTTTGACGGCGGAAGTACGCTTCGCCGTCGTTCGGTTTGAAGAACGTCCGGATGATCCGGTCGGCGTTGAATGCCAAAAATGCGCCGGAAGTTTTGTCAAAACGAGTAATGACGCCGTCGCTTCGCACCGATTCAAGCACAGTGGAATCCAAGGGCCGATCCCGAAGCTCTTGCGCCTGTCGCAGATATTCTTCCTTGCTGATCAAGCCAAATTCGCTACCATGTTTATCGTAATGATCCACAAATTTCTTTCGGCTGGCAAAGCCGATTTCCGTGCGAACCGTCACCGAGGATTTCGGTTGCGTGTCCGGCTTGCTTTGAATTTGTGTAGGCGCGGAGCTTGTTTGACGACACGCTCCGGCAAGCAAAGCCAAAGCAATCATCAGCATCGGCATCCACCAGGCGCGGTGTTCTGCCAACTTTCTTTCGAAAAACATAGTGGAGCAGTTCATAAAAACGAAGACGAGTGACAACTCCAAAGTCGTCACTCGTCAGTAAATTAGTCTTGAAGATCGGTCGGCGAATTTAGCGAATGCTCATCCCGCCCATTCCGCCAAGGCCTGCAAATGGATTTGTTTGTTCTGCTGGCGGAAGCTGATCAACTTTCTCAGGCGCCAAAACAGACAACCGGTTGACGCAGTTCGTGCCCAGCCCGGTGCTGCGATAATCTTTGTTGCTGGCAACGGTGAAGTACAGATTGATGGCTTCGTCTTTCTTGCCCATCGCTTCGTATACACGAGCGATGTTGAAATCAATCAACGCGGTCACTGCGCCAGACTTGGATTTCAACTTCTGGTATTCAGCAATGGCTTCTTCGTTTTTGCCAGTAGATTCGTACCGCTGCGCCAGTGCCATTTGCGCCTGAAGCCCGACATCGGAATCTTTACCAGCCAATTCCTTGAAGGTGGTTTCGGCTTTTTCCGGCTCGAAATAGACTTGATGCACCGCAGCATAGTAGCGGGCCAGGTCACCGTAAAAAGACGGATAATCGTTGGCCGCCTTGGTAAACGCTTCAAAGGCTTTGCGATGTTTTTCGTCTTCCGAAGTGGCAACGTACCCTTGCGGATTCGCCGGAACCGGGTTGGCAACCATGGCATCGTTCCAACGAAACGCTTCTGCCAGCGCTTCCGCCGCGTTGTTGGCACGCCGTGAATAAAGCATCCAACCGATGCCAACCACGGCAATGATCACCGCCACGATGGTCAGCCATTTCAGAATCGGGCGTGAATTGCCTTTTGCCCAACTGGTCGTAGCCACGTACTGCTGCATTAATGGATCGCGCTTCAAATTCTGCGCGCTAGCTCGCCCTTTAGCCAATGTAGTACTCCTTCAGGATGAAATTGGGGCTGGGAGGAAAACAAGAAAATAGCGGCCCCCCTTAATGATGTCAAGCCGTTCAAAATTCCACTCTGTTGGCCAAATCCGACTCTTCCCTATAAGATTCAAAATATGGCATTTACCAAGATCACCGAATACGAAGGCATAACCGAATATAAACTTGACGCAAATGACCTGAAAGTCCTGCTGGTTCCGCGCCGCGCTGCGCCTGTGGTGGCCTTTATGGTCGTATACAGAGTCGGTTCGCGCAATGAGGCTGTTGGGCACACGGGAGCAACGCATTTGCTGGAGCACATGCTGTTCAAGGGCACGCCGACTTATAACAAAAAGAACGGAACCCAGATCGCCGCCGTGCTGCAAAAACAGGGCGCGGTGTTCAATGCTGACACCTGGTTTGATCGCACACGATATTACGAAATGCTGCCCAGCGATCAGCTTGAACTGGCCATTCACCTGGAAGCCGATCGCATGCGAAATTCGTTTATTGCCGACGAAGATCGCCAATCGGAAATGACCGTTGTCCGCAACGAACTGGATCGCGGCGAAAACGAACCCTCGCGAATTTTGGACGAACGAGTTTGGGCGATGGCGTTTCGGGAACATCCTTACCATCATCCGACCATTGGCTGGCGTTCCGACGTGGAAGGCATGGCGACATCGCGGCTGAAAGAGTTTTACGACGTTTATTACCACCCGAACAATGCCACGGCGATTGTTGTGGGCGATTTTGACGATCAAGCCGCGCTGGATTTAATCGCCAAACATTTTGGAAAGATTCCTGCTTCGCCGCAACCGATTCCACCGATGTACACGACCGAACCGCCTCAACAAGGCGAGATTCGTTTCAAGCTGCGACGTGCCGGTCAATTAGGCATCATCGAAATGGCTTGGCGGATTCCGGATGCCCGCCACGAAGACACGGCGGCATTGACCTTGCTGGATCACATCTTGTCCGCCGGCGTCACTTCGCGACTGTATCAGGCCCTGGTTGAAACCCAGATTGCCGTGGACGAACAAGCCCAAGCCAACCAATTTGTTGATGCGGGCCTGTTCACGATTGAAGTGACGCTCCGCCCCGGCATCGAGCATGCCGAGGCCGAAAAAGTTGTGCTGGAAGTAATCGAAAAGCTAAAAACGGAAGATGTGTTAGACAAAGAATTGCAGAAGGCGAAAAATATTATTTTGACGCAGATGATTTATGTCCGCGACAGTCCGTTTGGTGTGATCAGCGTGATTGGGGAAACCGAGGCTTCTTCCGGGTGGAAGCTTTTCATTGACCTGCCGAAAATGATCGAAGGCGTGACCGCCGAAGACATTCGCCGAATGGCCAACACTTACTTCACGGAAGACAACCGCACAGTTGGCTGGTTTATTCCCAAAGAAGATGAATTCCCGGACGAGGTGGAAGCATGAGAAAAGCTCTTCTAATCGCGCTGCTGTGCGCTGCATCCACAGCAACAGTACTGGCGGGAAATCGTGTGGTCATTTTCGACAACGTGACAACTGAAATCGCAGCGCCTCCAACAACGCTGGCCACCGGCGAAGATCTGTGGGTGACATTGGCCGATCTGACCAGGGCAACAAAGTTCGTGCTAAAGCCGCAAGGCTTTTGCCGTGACGAGCTTTGTTTCCCAATCCCAAAAGCTCGCAAAGCTGCTTTTCTTTCCACGCAAGGCAAAACCACCTGGTTTAACTTGAGCGAGTTTGCGCGGTTGACCAAACAGCCGACAGCGTATGACGCCGAACACTCAATCTGGTTTTTCGGACCTCGACCGGAAGAGCAAAACCAGTTTGTTTCTTCATTGATGGCGCCGAACTTCCGGCTACCGGATGCGAACGGCAAATTGCGGTCGCTGTCTGAATTTCGCGGCAAAAAAGCTTTACTGCTGACCTGGGCTTCGTGGTGAGGCTGCCGGTTTGATCTGCCAGGATGGCAGAAACTGTACGCCGAACTGAAAAGCAAAAATTTCGAAATCATCTCTGTCGCTGAAGACACAGGCGGAATCAAAGACGCTGGCAAATGGATCGAAGCCGCCAAGCCTGAATACACCGTTTTAATTGACGAAAAACATTTGGTCACGCGGTTGTACAACATGGTCAACGTGCCGACGGCGGTTTGGATCAATGAAAAAGGCCGCATCGTTCGCCCGAACGAAGTCGCGTATGTGGATGACCGGTACAAAGGCATGCACAAATTGGAAGCGGCAGAATATCTGGCGGCAATTCGCGATTGGGCTGAAAACGGCGAGCGCAGCGTTTACGCGCTCAGCGAAAAGGAATTGAAAGAGCGTCTGGCTCCGCAAAATCCTGATTGGGCACGCGCTTCGGCGGAATTCGCTTTAGCGGAATATCTTTACAAACAAGGACAAGGCCCGGCTTCAATTCGGCATTACAAAGAAGCGCAACGGCTGAACCCTGACAATTGGAATTACAAACGGCAGGCCTGGGCGCTTTCGGATGCTGAAAAGGAATACGGAACCAGCTTTATGAAAGAAGTGCAAAAGCTGAATGGCAAACCGTATTATCCGTCGCGCCGTTTGCCAGAACCCAAAAAGAAAAATTAGGTAATCAATGAGCAGCAGTTCTTTTGCGTCACGCACGCATCGTTATCAATTGGCCAATGGTTTGACGCTGTTGGTTTTGGAAAATCACGCCAACCCGACCGTTTCGCTTTCGGGTTTTGTACGCGCAGGCGAATATTTCAGCCCTGCGGACAAAGACAGTCTGGCCAGTGTTGTTTCAGCCATGCTCAGCAAAGGAACCGCTCGGCGTTCCAAGCTGGAAATTGCCGAGGAACTGGAATCCGCCGGAGCACGGCTGGGATTTGCCTCGAACACATTTTCCGCTTCAATCAGCGGACAAAGTTTGAGCCGTGATTTGCCGCTGATCATTTCCACGCTGGCTGAAGAATTGCGAGAGCCAGTGTTCCCCGCTGAAGAATTGGAAAAGCTGAAACAGCGTTACATTGCCAGCATCAAGGAAGATCAGGACGACACGCGTTCGCGGGCTTACGAGCGAATGTCGCAACTGGTGTTTGCCGCAGACAATCCGTTTTACCGTTTGCCTGCCGAACTGGCGATCAGTCATTTGGAAAATATCTCGTCGGACGATTTGCGTGAGTTTTACCAGCGATATTACGGAATGGAATCAAGCGTGCTGGTCATTGTCGGCGATGTTGTGCCGGACGAAGTGAATGCGCTAGTCGAAAAACATCTGGGCGATTGGAAAGGAGCGCCAGCCGCTGAAATCAATCTGGCGGTAACGCCGCTTCAGACCGAAGCCAAACGCGAAGTCGTGGCGATGAAAGACAAACCAAACTGCGACATCATCATCGGCCAGGCTTCCGGGTTACGGCGATCAAACCCGGACTATCTGGCGGCGGTCATCGGCAATAACGCTCTGGGTCAATCAACACTTTCTTCCCGGCTGGGGTTAAAAGTGCGCGATGAAATGGGACTGACCTATGGCATCAGTTCCGGGTTTCGCTCCGGCATAGGCGATGGCCCGTTCACGATAGGTCTGACCGTCGCGCCGCAGGACATTGATTCGGCAATAAACACAACCCTGGAAATCGTCAGCGACTACATCAGCAGCGGCATCACTGAAGAGGAGCTACAGAATGAACAATCCTCTGTCGCCGGTTCTTACAAGATTGGGTTAGCTACAAATGCCGGGATCGCCGGGCAAATCGTCAGCGCGGAATTGTTCGGACTCGGCGTCGAATATTTGGACAAGTTCCCTTCCCTGATTGCGGCATTAACCAAGCCGGAAATTGACGAAGCCGTCCGCAAATATATTCATCCTGAAGTTGCAACGACGGTGATTGCCGGCACAATCTGAGAAAGAGAGAAGGAGGGACAGAGAGAGGGAGCGATTGAGTATTGCAAATATAAAGGCCCTATCGCTCCTTCCCTCCGTCCCTCTTTCTCTCCATCCCTCTATCTATGAAACTTGGAATCCTTCTCTTCAATCTCGGCGGCCCGGAAACGCAAGCCGACGTTCGCCCATTCCTCTTTAATTTGTTTTCCGACCCTGAAATCGTGCGGTTGCCAATTCGAGCGTTGCAGAAGCCGTTGGCTTGGATCATCTCAACTTCGCGGGCGAAAAAGTCTTCGGCAAATTACCAGTTGATTGGCGGAGGTTCCCCGCTACGGCGAATCACGGATGAGCAAGCAGAGGCTTTACGCGCAGAGCTTCGGCAGCGCGGCATCGAAGCCAAGGTGTATGTCGGAATGCGGTATTGGTATCCGTTCACCGCGGAAGCTTTGGAGCAGATCGAACGCGACGGCATTACGGATTTGGTTCTGTTGCCGCTATACCCGCAGTATTCAGTTTCGACGACGGGTTCCAGTTATAAAGACTTCGACGCGCTGCTTGCCAAACGCAGCAGCTTACAAAACCTTCGACGCCGCGACATTTCAACCTGGTACACGCACGATGGTTACATTGACGCGCTTGCCAGCCAGATCAGCGAAAAGTTTGCCAGCTTTCCCAATCCTGACCCTGCTCAGATTCATTTGTTGTTTAGCGCGCACAGCGTCCCGGTCAGCTACATTGCCAACGGCGATCCATACCTTCAGCACACGGAAGAAACTGTCCAGTTGGTGTCTGAACGGCTCGGCAATCGCAATCCCGTACACTTAAGCTTTCAAAGCAAAGTCGGCCCTGTGAAATGGCTGGAACCTTCAACGGATATGAAGCTGCGCGAACTGCGAGCGGCTGGAGTCGAGCAGGTGCTGGCCATTCCGATCAGCTTTGTTTCTGAACACATCGAAACGCTTTACGAACTGGACATCCTGTACAAAGACCTGGCCGAAGAACTTGGGCTTACCTATCGGCGCGTTCCTGCCTTTAATACCGACCCGCGCTTCATCAGCGCGCTGGCAGATTTGGTTTGCGAAAAACTTGATTGATGTGGATTCCCACAGACGCTGGCAGTGGCTTCAGCCATTACAACAACGTTGCTGCACGTCTGATGTTGCCGCTAAAACATCACGATAATCCTTCCGTTCGACACCAACAGAACTTCACAACTAATCGGGAGGATTTATGATTACAAGGATTGGCGCAATCGTCTTGATATACGCTTGCACGGCAATGGCCTGGATGATTTTGGGCAACACGGTGGATCAACGCACCGGCGCGCAGGACGAAAGCCTGAAAACGGCAGTCACGCAATTGTGGGGAACGTCGCAACGCCAACGCGCGCCAGAGATTTATTACCAAACACAGAAACATAGCAACGTCGTCACAAATGAAAACGGCAAAATTGTGTCTAAGCTCGAAACCGAAACGACGACGCATCCGCTGTTGCTGGATGGCAGCGACATCAACGTTTCGCTGAATCTGGAACATCGCCAAAAAGGATTGCTCTGGTATTCGACATATCGCGTAGGCTTTGCCGCCAAATATCGCGTCGTGAATTACACAGACCAGCCGCAGGAGATTTTCCTCAACTTTGCTTTCCCGACGGCTCAAGGCGTTTACGACAACTTCCGTTTTGCCATCGGCGGACGCGAAGAACCGAATCTGCAAGTCACAGGCGGCAAGCTCAGCGGAAAGATGAAGCTCGATCCCGGCAAGTCAGAAATTGTCGAAGTCGCCTATCAATCACAAGGACTGGATGAATGGTGGTACGACTTTGGCGAAAACGTGAATCAGGCGAAAAACTTTTCGTTGGCGATGACGACGGATTTCGACAAGATTGATTTTCCGCCCAGCAGCATTTCCCCATCGAAGAAAGAACAAACCGCGACGGGTTGGAAATTGAATTGGCAATACGCCAGCCTGCTTTCCGGCGTGAAAATCGGGATGGGAATGCCGCACAAACTCAATCCCGGCCCGTGGGTGAGCAAAGTGACGTACTCCGCGCCGGTTTCACTGTTTCTGTTTTTCTTTCTGGTGTTCATTCTGACGACCATCAAGAGAGTGAAAGTTCATCCGATGAATTACTTTTTTGTCGGAGCGGCATATTTCAGCTTTCATCTGTTGCTGGCGTATCTGGTGGATCACATTTCCATTCACGCAGCGTTTTTGATCTGCTCGGCGGTTTCCATTGGCTTGGTTGTTTCGTATATGCGCCTGGTGACAGGCATGCGCTTCGCGGTAGTCGAAGTCGGCTTGATGCAGTTCGTTTATCTGGTGCTGTTCTCGTACACCTATTTCTTTGAATCGTTTACAGGGCTGGCAATCACGATTTTGTGCATCATCACGTTGTTCGTCGTGATGCAGTTTACCGGTCGGGTTGATTGGGATACGCTGTTTCGGAAACAGGAACCGGTTCCGCTGACAGAATGAAATTTGATTCAACCATCATTGCGGCTTCCAAGATTCGTCGCGGTTTACAGGCTGAAGAAGCCGGGCCGCGACGAATCACTGTTCAAATCACACAGGAGAGAAACTCGGAATGAGCGAGATTCTGTTGAATACCATTCTGCTTTCCATCTTGCTGGCTTCGATGGTTTCTACTGAACCCCCAGAATCCTCGTTTCGGATTCTGATCAAAAAGTCCGAGCGGAAGCTTTACTTGTATGAAACTTCTGGCGGCAAAGAGCGGCTTCGCAAAACGTATCAGATTGCGCTGGGCAACACACCGACCGGTTACAAACGCCAACAAGGCGATGGCCGCACGCCTGAAGGCGAGTATTACCTAACGCACAAAAACCCAAAGAGCAATTACTATCTTTCGCTGGGCGTCAGCTATCCGAACCTCAGTGATGCCGACGTCGGGCTGAAGAGCGGCTTGATCACCAAAAGCCAGCACGAAGCGATTGCCTCGGCGATTCGCGCGAAGTCGAAACCGCCACAAAACACAAAACTCGGCGGCGATATTTTTATTCACGGCGGTGGCAGAGCAAATGATTGGACGCTGGGCTGTGTGGCGCTGGAAAATGAAGACATCAAAGAATTGTTTGATTTATTGCCGGTGAAAACTCCGGTGAAGATTGTTCCATAATCTACAGCGATTTGTGGTTGAGACAGTAAAACTGCAACCACAAAAAACACAGAAGGCACAAAACCAACCAAACGATTTTTGTGTTTTTTTGAGCTTAAACGACTTTTCACTCAGACGAAAAATGTTGCAACTGAGGAAAAAGAGAAATTGTAGAGAATTATGCGTACGCTTTATTTAGATTGTTTTGCAGGCGCCAGCGGAGACATGTTCATCGGCGCGCTGCTGGATTGCGGACTGGATTTTGAACTGCTGAAAGCTGAACTGGCGAAGCTCGGCGTGGAAGGTTACGAACTGAGTTTGACGCGCGTCGACCGCAGCGGCATCAACTCAGCAAAGTTTGACGTTCACCTGAAAGATGAGATTCACCACCGCCACGATCATTCACACGAGCATCTCGATCATCAGCATCCCCACGATCATTCACACGGACAGCACCACGACCATTCGCACGAAGCAAATCCAGCATCCAGCATCCAACATCCAACATCGCATTCCCACGATCATCGGTCGCTATCCACCATCAAACACATCATTTCGTCTTCGGCGCTGTCGGCTTCGGTCAAAGAGCGCGCGTTGAACATCTTTCAGCGCATCGGCGAAGCGGAATCGAAAATTCACGGCATCCCGATTGAAACCGTTCACTTCCATGAAGTCGGCGCGGTGGATTCGATTGTGGACATTATTGGTGCCTGCATTGGATTGGAAGCGTTGAAGATCGAACAGATCATTTCTGCTCCTTTGCATGTCGGATCGGGGACGTTCAACTGCGCACACGGAACGTATCCTGTGCCGGGTCCGGCAACGGCGGAACTGCTGAAAGGCGTGCCGAGCTATTCCAAGGACATTGACGGCGAATTGGTGACGCCAACCGGCGCGGCGATCATTTCTACGTTGGCGGCTGGGTACGGCAACTTGCCCGCGATGAAAATTGAGCGCGTCGGGTACGGCGCAGGCACGCGCAGCTATCCGAATTTTCCCAACGTTTTGCGCGCCATCATTGGCGAAGTGGAAACTGCACGCTCTGACGACACGCCAACCACCGTCACCGTCATCGAAGCCAACATTGACGATCTCAGCCCGCAAATCTTCGGGTATTTGATGGAAAAGCTTTTCGCTGCCGGAGCGCTGGATGTGTTTTATACCCCGGTGCAGATGAAAAAAAATCGCCCGGGCGTGCTGATGACGCTGCTATGCAAACCGGAAGATCGTTTGCGAATGTCGGATTTAATTTTCACTGAAACGACGACGCTTGGTGTGCGCTACCGCGAAGAAAAGCGGGAAATTTTGCGGCGAGAGTTCGTGACGGTTGAAACCGAATTTGGTTCGATCCAAATGAAAATCGCCCGCGCTGAAAACGAGCGACTGGTAAATTACGCTCCTGAATTTGACGATTGCCGCGCTGCCGCTGAACTTCATCAGATTCCAATCCGCCAGGTGCAATTGGCAGCTTTGCAAGCTTTCGGCAACCGGGTTTGAAGTTAGAGCAAAACGGGTCTCCTATCAGCGGAGGCTCGTTTTCCTTCCTGCTGGAAATGTCGCATCAGCGCCAGCAATTGAGCCTGATTACATGGCATAGCCCGAAACGTCGGGAGCAAACCGGCCAGCCCGAATTCTTCATCCAGCCTGGAAGATTCCACCAAAGCCATAATGGTTTTATGTCCGGCGCTGGCGCGCAAAACCGAAAGCATCGGTTTAATCTTTACCGCTTCGACATCAAAGACGGCTAAATCGTGGTGACTTCGACAAGCAGTTCGCAGTTCGTCAACCGAACAAATGCCTGTAATTTCAAACTGATTGCTGCCAATTGCGGTTTTCATCTTTTTCAGCCGCTCCGGCGAATCCGCGACTAACAACAATTTGGATTTAGGCGACGGAATCGAACGAAGCGGTGAATTTTGGATGATAACTGGTGCTGTCATGTGCTGAACTCCTCCATGCATACTGTCTTTATTCCTCTAAACAATCATTCGTGCTCGGATAATCCCCTGCCCGCCGCGTAAAATTCCCATCCTGCCTGAAAAACTTACATAGCCGCTGCTGCTGACCGTCAGGGGCGTGTTATAGTGCCGCGCCAATGCGGGCAAAAACCCTAACACCTTGCAACAACTGGTTATGAGTACGAAAAGAACCTTTCAAGATTTGGTTGAAATGATGACTCGCTTGCGCGCTCCTGATGGTTGTCCATGGGATCGTGAGCAAACCTACGCAACCCTTGGGCCAATGCTGCTTGAAGAAGCGTATGAAGTTATAGAAGCAGCCGAAGCAGAGGATTGGAACGAATTGCGCGATGAATTGGGCGATTTACTGTTCCTGATTATCTTTTACGGGCAGATCGCCACTGAAGCCGGTCATTTCGATGTATTCCAGTCCATCAGCCGCGTCCATGAAAAAATGACTCGGCGTCATCCACATGTGTTTGGCCAAGAGACAGTTGAATCAACGGCAGACGTTCTGGCCAATTGGGAAACGATCAAAGCCGCCGAGCGAAAAGCCGATGGCAAGGAAGAAAAAAAAGCGTCGATGCTGGACGGCACTTCGTCGAAACTTCCGGCCCTGCTAGAAGCCTTTCAATTGACGACCAAAGCCGCGCGCGTTGGATTCGATTGGCAACAGAGCGAAGACATTTTCGACAAACTGGAAGAAGAAATTCGGGAATTGCGCGAAGAGTTCAATCGCGAAGATCGCGACCCGCAAGCCATTGCGGATGAACTTGGGGATGTGATGTTTGTCGTCACCAACCTGGCTCGCTGGCACGGCGTTGAGCCGGAAACTGCTTTGAAAGCAACAAATAAAAAATTCCGCCGCCGGTTTGCTCACATTGAGCGCAGCGTTGAAGAACAAGGGAAATCCCTGGCTGACACCACATTGGCTGAAATGGATTCGTACTGGGACGAAGCCAAGGCAATCGAACGTAAAGGCTAAATGATTCGCTGGCTGACAACGCTACTGGTTGGGATTCTGGCGCTGACTTCGGCGGGCCACTCGTCGGAGCGCGCTGAACAAGCGCAAACATCGGAAAGTGTCGCTGCCGGCGTTGAGTTGCTTTCGATCAAGCGCGGCGATTTTTCCGAAAGCCTTACGGGCGACCGTTGGACAATCCAGGTTTTGACCGTTGATCCCAGATTGGCTCGGCTGCGTTTGGCACAGGCCATGGACGAAATTGCCGGAGCCGAAACGACAAGCTCGATGGCGCAGCGACACGGAGCTTTGGCGGCAATCAACGGCGGATATTTTCGCACCACGGGAATTGTTCGCGGCGAGCCGGTTGGCGCGCTAACCATCGGCGGCAAAGTGTTGAGCGAGCCGGTCAAAAATCGAGCAGCGGTTGCGGTTTCCGATAGCGGCAAACAGATTCGCGCAGCCATCACCCACGTCACGTTGAAAGCCGAGCTTAAAGCAAACGGCAAAGCGCTTTTCCCAATCAACGGTTTCAATCGCCCGCGAGAAAAAGACGAACTGATCGTTTTCACACCTGAATTCCATCGCACCACGCTAACCGCTCCGGACGGTGCCGAATTCATCATTGAACAAAATCGAGTGGTGGCTGTTAAAGAGAGCGCTGGCAGCCAAACGATCCCACCACAAGGCTTTGTCGTTTCGGCAACCGGCGCAGCGCGTGAATGGGCGCTGAAAAATCTGCGACGGGGCGCGCTGGTGGAACTGAAAACGGAGCTTAAAACTGATCCGCCGCTTTCTTTCAATTCAGACTTCATTCTTAGCGGCGGGCCGCAGTTGATTGCCACTGGCAAAAAAGTTTTTGCCGATGAAACTGCGCGCTACAGCGATTCGCTTTACCGGCAGCGACATCCGCGAACGGCGATTGGTTGGCGAGCTGATGGAAAACTAATTCTGCTGACAGTGGATGGCCGCCAAAAACTCAGCGTTGGCATGACGATGGACGAACTGGCATCGCTGATGTTGGAACTCGGCTGCGTTGAAGCCATGAATCTGGACGGCGGCGGTTCAACCGCGATGGTCGTTAAAAACAAAATCGTCAACAGCCCTTCGGACGCCTCTGGCGAACGCGCGGTGAGCGATGCGCTGTTGATCTTTCCCCGATGAAACTGCAATGCCCGATGAAACTGTAATGAAAGAAGCTTTGGTTTTAATGGCGAAAGCGCCCATCGAAGGACAAGTCAAGACTCGGTTGATTGATCCGCTGACGGCGGAAGAAGCCAAACAGTTATACGTGGCTTTCTTGAGCGACACATTTGCGATGATGGAATCCGTCTGCGATGAACGCGACGAATTGCGGCTGGTGCTTTGTTACACGCCCGAAGGCGAAGAAGAAGCATTTGACGATGTCGAACGCGAAGGCTGTTTGATGATCGCCCAACGCGGCAATGATCTTGGTGAACGGCTGACAAACTGCTTTGCCGACGTCTTTGAAATGGGTTTTGATTCAGTCATCGCCATCGGCGGCGACAGCCCGACGTTGCCGGACGAAATGGTGCTGGAAGCGTTTGATTGCCTGGAAACGGAAAACGATGTGGTTGTCGTCCCGGCTGAAGACGATGGATATTGCCTGATTGGAATGCGAAAACTGCATCCGGAAATTTTTCAAAACATTCCGTGGAGCACTGGCGAAGTGATGGCTGCCACCGAAGCTCAGGCAAAAGCCGCAGGACTGGATTTCAACGTCGGTCCATCGTGGTATGACGTGGACACGCCGGAAGAATTGGAACGGTTGAAACAGGAACTAAAAGAAACAAAAGGCGTGGCCAAATTCACTCGACGGTTTCTGAAAGAATTGGCCAAAAAGCCCATAGGAGAGCCACAGCAATGAACAAACTGCTGACGATCATCAAACGCGAATATCTGACTCGCGTAAAATCAAAAGGCTTCATCATCGGCACCAACCTTGGGCCGATCATCATGTCATCCTTCGTTCTGATTCCGATTATGATCGGACGTTATAGCGGCCCGGACAAATACAGCATCGTCATCCTGGATCAAACAGGCGATACGGCGCTTTACGACCGGCTGAACAGTTTGCTGGAACCAAAACGCTCCGGCCAGGCGCGCTATGAACTCAACCGTGAAGAAGTAAAACCAGGCGAAGACCTGGAAACCCGGCGGCAATTGTTAGCCGAACGGCTGACGCGCAAAGAGATTGACGGAATCCTGATTCTTCCCGCCGATGCGCTGAACCAGAAAGAAATCACCATCTACTCTAAAAATGCCAGCGCTGTTATTGGTCGAACCCGGTTTGAAGACGCGCTGAACAAAGCAATCTCAGAACGGCGCATTGCATTGGCGGGGTTGAATGCCGATCAAGTCCGCGAACTGACCAAGGACGTGACTCTAAAAGCCGTCAACGAACGCGGGGAAAGCGGGCGCGGGCGCATCATTCTGGCGTTTTCGATGTTGATGGTCTTATACCTGACCATCCTGGTTTACGGCGTGACGGTCATGCGCGGCGTGACCGAAGAAAAACAAAATCGCATCATCGAAGTTTTGCTGTCTTCAGTCAGTCCGTTTTATCTGATGCTGGGCAAAGTCATTGGCATTGGCTTGGTCGGTCTGACGCAATATCTGACATGGTCGGTGTTTGGCATAACCCTTAGCCTGCTATCCGCGGCTCCGGCATTGATGATGTACGCCGATCAATTGCCGAGAATTTCCCCTTGGCTGTTTGTCTTCTTTATCATTTATTACCTGCTTGGATATTTCCTATACGCAACGTTATACGCCATGGTCGGAGCCATCGTCTCCAACGAAGACGACGGCCAGCAGGCTCAAATGCCTATCACCATGACTTTTATGATCCCGATGCTGCTGTCTTCACTGGTGATGGAAAACCCGACGGGCACGACAGCGACGATTCTGTCACTGATTCCCTTCTTCAGCCCGTCACTGATGTTTTTGCGAATTACGCTGGAAGCAGCGCCCGGCTGGCAAATTGCGCTTTCGATTACGTTGATGATTTTGACAATTGTCGGCGCAGTTTGGCTGGCATCAAAAATTTATCGTGTGGGAGTGCTGATGTACGGCAAACGCCCGACGATTCCGGAATTGATCAAGTGGCTGCGATATAGCTGAAGAGTGTGCATAAATCAGACCGCTGAAAGAAACCACAAAAAGCTCAAAAGTCACAAAAGAAATTTCGTGCGTTGCTTTGCCGCAAGATTGTTATGTGTTTTTTGTGCATTTTGTGGTGAACGCCCCGCCTTGGAATTATGCACATGCTTCCTATAGCTGAGGTTCAATCAACCGGCGCGCGATACCCGGCGCGCGTTCGCGCAACGAAGCCGGACTTTTTGATTTCCACTTTCAGGCTGCGCCATTTGCCGTCGTGCTTTTCATTGGCCGGGTAATACGCCAACGAATACTGCGTGCGAATTTCAGCCGCAATCTGCGAATAAGCCTTGTCCAGTTGCTGAAGACCGTTGACCGGATAAACTCTGCCACCGGTTTTGTCAGCCATTTCTCGCAATTCGCGTCGGGCGGAATCGTAAAGCCGCTGGTTAACCTGAATCCGTTCCATCTTGGAAAGCTCGCAGTGGCTTTCAAAATACGATTCTGAAATTTTCCCTGCGTGTTCTTTGGTGTATTTGCGCAATTGTTTGCGCGAAAACTCGAAATGGGTTTCTTCAGCGCAATTTCTGACCATCCCGGCTTCCGTAAAACTTTCCGTATCCAGTTCCAGGAAATATGTGCTGACACGGCCTTTTTCCAGCAGCGGCAAAATCTGTTCGTAAGAGCGATAGCCGTAAGAATCAACGCCGTCTGTCAGCGCAACCACCGCCTTTCGCCCTTCGACCTTGCTTAGCACTTCTTCCAGCGCCAATTGCATCGAATCGTAAAACGCAGTTCCGGAACCTGCATTGAGCAGATCAATCGCGTGTTCGACGGCTCGGCGGTCGGTGGTTAAATCTTTCAGCAGTTCGATTTCTTTGTTGAATTGAATCACGGCCACGCGATCTTGCGGGCGAAGTTCTTTCAAAAATCCTCGCACTGCGCGCCGCATCAGCTCAACATCGCCGCGCGTGCTGCCCGAAGTGTCAATCATCAACACCAAACTGAACGGAACTTCCGTGGCTTCAAAGTTG
>CAYLJQ010000007.1:0-30800 GCA_964383955.1 uncultured Heliomicrobium sp.
CAACGGAAAAAATCAATCAATAAACCTGCTTACTTAAACCGAGCATCCCGGCAGGGATTCGGTTACTAACGGAGAGACAAGTCATGTGGAACAAGAATGAGGTCAAAGGCAAAGGCAAACAACTTAGGGGCACAATCAAGGACAAGGTCGGAGAAATGACTGGAAATTCCCGCCTTGAAGCCGAAGGCGAAGCTGAGAATCTGGAAGGAAAAATTCAGCAGAAATTGGGCAAAGGGCGTCGCAAGGTTGGCGAGGCCGTGAAGAAAGCAGTCAAGGTTGTCACCAACAACTGATACGCCGGGAATGAACCGGCGAGCATGCAAACAAGAACCTGGCAAACAAGAACCTGGCAAACAAGAATCTGGCAAACAAGAATCTGGCGGCTAACGAATGCAGCTTTTCAGTAAGCCTTCAACCGCCGGCAATGAATCGCAAATTCGAAATCATAAGGAGAAATGATGAATAGAGATACGAAAGTTTCATGGTCTGTGGTTACGGGCTTTCTGGCACTGACACTATTGAGCGTCAGCGTCGCGATGAACGGTTGTGCAACGGCAAACAATCCAGAAGCCAAGACCGGCCCGTCGCCGATGGCCAAAATGACCAACTCTGAGTTGGAAACCAAAATCAAAGATCAGTTCAGGACCGACGCACAACTGAATGCGGCGAACCTGAGCGTGGATGCGAACGTGGATCGGAACGAAATCACTCTTTCTGGCACGGTCGGATCGGAATCGTTGAGAGCGAAAGCAGTCGAGTTGGCGAAAGCCGCACACGCCGGTTTGATCGTTACAACCAAGATTGATGTAAAACCGGGCGAAATCTCACGCGCGGCCTACACCAAAGAGCGCGCAAGTGAAGAACGCGAGATCGCCAGGAAAAGCGGCGAAACTATCGGCGAATCGCTGGATGACGCCTGGATTCACACCATAATCGTCGCGCAACTGGTCGGAAATTCGACAACGCCGGAACGCAAAATCAACGTGGATGTGACGAACAACGCTGTGACATTGCGCGGCATGGTCGAAACCACGGAACAGAAATCGGAAGCTGAGCAGATTGCCAAAGACACGGAAGGCGTCAAAAGCGTCAGCAATAACTTGAAGGTCGGTAGTGCGCCAATGAAGAAGCTCTAAATTCTTGAGTGATGCATTGAGAAGCTGAAGAAAGCTTCCTGGACGAATTTATTGCGTACTTTACTACGGAAAAAATCCGCCGGATTTGTGCCGTAATTTGTTTCAACTAAAGCACTCATTTGCTGACAGCGGCGGGAGACAAACTCCCTTGTCCGCAAATTAACAGGAGAAGGAGATTTCAAATGCCGAACATTATTGAAACCGCAATTGCGGCCAATTCATTCAACACTCTGGTGAATGCGATTAAAGCAGCAGGCTTGGTGGAAGCCTTTTCGGAGCCGGGCCCCTTTACGGTTTTTGCCCCGAATGACGAAGCCTTTGCCAAACTGCCGAAAGGCACCGTCGAGACTTTGCTCAAGGATGCTCCGAAGCTGAAGCGGTTACTGAATTACCACGTCGTCGCCGGCAAAAAAATGGCTGCGGATGTGGCAAAGCTTCCTAACGCGCAGAGCCTGGAAGGACAAAATCTGGGCATCGCTTCCAACAATGGGGTCAAGGTGAATGACGCAAAAGTGATCAAGACCGACATTGTTTGTGACAACGGCGTCATCCACGTGATTGACACCGTTCTGACCTTGCCAGCGGCGAAGTCTGCGGTCGGCTGATAATCAGGCAAAAGGGGTAGCGCCCAGCCGCTGTTTGCTTCTTTGAGGCAGGCGGCGGCTCTTGCAATTGAGCGATCTTGTCGAAAGGCCCAAGTCGCAGACGGGAAGAGAAAGGCCGCAAATGAATTCCGACGAACCATTGTCAAACGAAGATCAGCCGCTTCGCATTCTCCTCACTGGCGCTACCGGATATATAGGCGGACGCCTGCTGAAAGCGCTGGAAAAAAGAGGCGATTTATTACGCTGCCTGGCTCGCAACCCGGAGTATCTGCGCTCAAAAACTGCTCCTGGTGTCGAACTGGTCGCCGCAGACGTGCTGGACAAAAGCACGCTGATTCCAGCTCTGCAAGGAATTCATACCGCGTATTACCTGGTGCATTCGATGGGAGCAGCAGGAGATTTTGAAGATGAGGACCGCAAAGCTGCACGAAATTTTGGCACGGCAGCCTATCAAGCCGGAGTCCGGAGAATTATTTATTTAGGCGGCCTGGGAGTCAGCGAGCGCGGACTTTCAGCGCATTTGCGCAGCCGTTTGGAAGTCGGGCGGATATTGCGCGAATCGGGCGTGCAGGTAATTGAATTTCGCGCTTCCATCGTGCTGGGTTCCGGAAGCCTTTCTTTCGAGATGATTCGGACTTTGACTGAACGGCTGCCGGTGATGATCGCGCCGCGCTGGGTGGCGACGCTGGCCCAACCCATTGCAATCGAGGATTTGATTGCCTACCTGGTTGCGGGCCTGGATTTGCCGGTTGACCAGAGCCGGATTTATGAGATTGGCGGATCGGACCAGGTCTCTTATGGCGACATCATGCGCGAGTATGCACAGCAGCGCGGCCTGCGTCGGCTCATCATTCCGGTGCCTGTTCTGACGCCGCGACTTTCCAGTTTGTGGCTGGCGCTGATCACACCTCTTTACGCTCGCATTGGCCGTAAGCTGATCGCCAGCATGCTGAATCCATCCATTATTCGCGACCATACAGCGCTGAGCGTTTTCAAGATTCGTCCTCTGGGCTTCAAAGATGCGATTGCCAGAGCGCTGCGCAATGAAGATCGGGAGTTTGCCGAAACGCGCTGGTCAGACGCGCGCTCTTCAGGCGGTCGCGCGAAATCCTGGGGCGGTACGCGCTTTGGCGCCAGGATCGTGGATTCGCGGGCCATCCCAATCAATGCTTCCGCAGCTTGCGCCTTCAAACCGATTCGGCGGATTGGCGGACGAAACGGTTGGTATTTTGGCAACTGGTTATGGAAGCTGAGAGGGTGGCTGGATCTTTTGGTGGGCGGCGTTGGGCTGCGGCGGGGACGGCGCGATCCTGAACGCCCTTGTCCCGGCGACGCCGTTGATTTTTGGCGCGTCGAAGCGTTCGAACCGGATCGGCTATTGCGTTTGGCAGCCGAAATGAAACTGCCCGGTCGTGCCTGGCTGGAATTCGAGGTTACCGAAACCAATCAATCTTCAACAATTCGTCAAACCGCAATCTTTGATCCCGTAGGTTTACTTGGCCTGGCCTACTGGTACGCGCTTTACCCGCTTCATCATTTCGTTTTTGCCGGGATGCTGCGCGGCATTGCCGCCACGGCCACACGCCAGCGTGAGAATAAGGAGGCTCAGGCATGAGTTGGTTCAAGCAAGCCCTGGGATTGATCGTCATTGCTTCGATATGTTTTGCAATCGCAGGCATCGGCTCATCGTTTATGCCTTCAGCTCTCAGCGAATGGTTTCCCGCGTTAAATAAACCGTCTTGGAATCCGCCGGACTGGATTTTCGGACCTGTGTGGTCATTGCTTTACCTGTTGATGGCAGTTGCAGCCTGGCTTGTCTGGCGACAACTCGGATGGCGCGGCGCGGCAGTGCCGCTGGCTCTTTTCGCCGTGCAGCTTTTGCTGAATGGCGCTTGGACTGGTTTGTTTTTCGGTCTTCGCATGCCTTGGATCGCCTTTGCGGAAATCGTGCTGCTCTGGTGCGCGATATTCGCGACATTGCTTTCGTTTTGGCGCGTAACGCCCATTGCCGGCTGGTTGATGGTTCCGTATCTGGCCTGGGTGTCTTTCGCGGCTGTACTCAACTTAACACTGGCAAGGATGAATCCTTAAGAAACTAACCTGTCGCTGCAGGTCAACCGCTAATACATTCTCTATTTGGCAGGCAAAATTGATTATTCGAAGTAACGTTTGAGAGTAACAACCAGAGTAGTGCGCTATGTGCGCTAACGCACGTAGCAGGGTTTTGATAGGGGAATTTGGCTCTTTGAAGTGTGAGGTCGCGCCAACTTTCGAGCCAAATCCCCCAACGCATAACAATGTGCAGATGTTACGCCTGGCATATTGATTGCTCTTAGTGCTGCACACGACGAAAAACTGAGCTGCTTTAGAACGCTCAGGTTGAGATGGGGCTGATGTGTCTGATGGTACTTAACAATTTGCATTGGCGTTGCCGGAACACGGTTGAAACAGATGCACCTATAAACATGAAAGAGAAGGAGAGTGTGCGATGAAATCTAATTACTATGAACGCGTAGTGATAGCGTCCCTTATCGCGGCAGCATTGCTAATCGGGACAAGCGGGCTGGCCAGTTCACAAGAACAGAATCCGCGGCAGGAGCAGCCCCAAAAAAAACAGGATGAAAAGAAGCCGCAAAAAGAGGGAAAGGAGAAGCAGCCACCGCCACCGCAACGCCAGGCAAATCCGCAACCATCGGCGCCGCAACGGAAGGCTAATCCCCAACCACCGCAGAGGCCGGTTGATCGGCAACAGCAACAGGCCCAGCAGGAACAACAACGTCAAGCTCAACAACAGCGTAATGCTCAACAAGAGCAACAACGTCAGGCCCAGCAACAGCGCAATGCTCAACAGCAGGAACAACAACGTCAGGCCCAGCAACAGCGCAATGCTCAACAGCAGGAACAACAACAGCGCAATGCTCAACGGCAACAGCAACAGGAACGCCAGCAACAGGTCATTCATCAACAGCGTCTGAACCAATACAACCAGCAGCGGCAACAGTACGACCGTCTCGCGCAGCAGCGGGAGCAGCAATTGCAGCGACAACGGCGTCAATCGCACCTGCGGTTTCAGCAGCAATACCTGGAACGTTTGCGTCAGGATCAGATAAATCTTCAGAACGCGCGCGCTTACGAATACTCGGCTCCTAATTATCGTTACTCTCGCGGCGGTAGAAACTACCAGACGAATCAGTATGGCGCGGACATGCTCCGGCAAGGGTTGAACTACGGCTATGAGGAAGGCTATCGCGCCGGACAAGCGGACCGCGAGGATCGTGTGCGCTTTAATTATCGAGATTCTTACGCCTATCAGGATGCAACCTATGGCTACAACGGGTATTACGTTGATTTGACAGAGTACCGTTATTACTTCCGCGAAGGTTTCAATCGCGGTTACCAGGACGGTTTCTACAGTCGCTTTCGATATGGCAACAATGCGAACGGAGTATTTAGCCTGTTGGGTAACATTCTGCAGCAGATTTTTAACGCGCGGCCTTACTAAGCTGAATGAAAAAGTACCTTGCGGGTACAGCCGCGGTGCAGGCAATTTCAGGAACTACGACAGAGGAGGAATACAATGAAAGGCTTCGTCCAGGATATTGAAAAAATCGCCGTCAAGAATGGAGATTTTCGCCGGGTGCTTTACACGGCAAAAAACTGCCAGCTTGTCCTTATGGCGTTGAAACCCGGGGAGGAAATCGGATCGGAAGTACATCAGCTTGATCAGTTCTTTCGCGTAGAGCATGGAACGGGAGAAGCCATTCTGGATGGCGTTCGCGCGGTGATTAGCTCCGGCTTCGTTGTCCTGGTTCCCGCCGGAACCGCTCACAACATTATTAACACCGGAAGTGTTCCGATGAAGCTCTACACGCTGTATGCGCCCCCGAATCATAAAGACAAGGTTGTTCATGCTACTCGCGCCGACGCAGAGGCGGACGACGAACATTTCGACGGTAAGACAAGTGAATAGGCAAGGTTTGCGCAAAGAAGCAGGCTCAAGTAGCCGGAAAGCCGATAAGCAAGATCGCTCTTGCTTATGACAGGCAATATACAAAACGTAGCTATGGATGAATGCAGGCAATCTGCCTGCGAAGGAGGTTTCGATGAAATTTCAGAAATCGTTGTATGTGATTAGTTTGTTGGTCCTGGTAAGCGGGCTAACCCTGGTGACAACCGCCCAGCGGCGCAATGCCGGTCAGGAACGCTGGCAATATCTGGGACAATCGAATGTTGACGGAACAAGAGATCACGACAACATTCGTGTGAATTCCAGGGAAGCGTTCCGGGCGATTCAACTGCGCGTCCAAGGGGGCGAAATTGAATTCCAACGTGTGGTGGTGCATTTCGAAAACGGCGCGGATTCGGAAGTCGAAATTCGTGATCGTATCCGCGCGGGCGGTCAGACCCGGGCGATTGACCTGCCGGGCGACAACCGCAGGATTAACAGTGTCGAGGTCTGGTACGGCCAAGGGAATTGGGGAAGACGCCGGCCCAACCTCAGGCTTTATGGAATTGTGTCCACAGGCGGATTTGGCCGCGATCGCGACATCGGTGATTCCAATCGCCCTGTGCAGACAGTCTATTGTGAATCAGGCGACATGAAGCGTCATTGGTGCAGCGAAGGCATTGGAAGGCGCGTCAGTTTGGTTCGCCAGCGCAGCACATCGCCTTGCGTGAAAGGGCGCACCTGGGGCGTTGACCGGAGCGGCATTTGGGTTGATCGCGGTTGCCGCGCCGATTTCGAGGTGCGGTAATCAGTGCGATGATTTTTCAGTCTGAAGCTGATCAGATTTTGAGATTATGGCTTTTTGGGCGTCGGCGTTTGGCGGGTTGCCAGAACCAGTCGTGCGTCAGCCTCCATCTGGCCTGTCGAGACAGTGGCCGCTACTGCGCGCTGCGCGGTAGTGGCTTCGCCGGTCAAAGTCGCTGGCGCAAGGTAGAACTCCGAGCGCAGGTATAGTTCATCAAGAAAGCGGATCAACACCTTGATGACCGCCAGCACTGGAATCGCCAGCACCAGGCCAAGCAATCCGAACAGTTCACCGGCAATGATCAGCGCCATAAAGACCAGCATTGGATGCAATTCCAACTTGTTGCCAATAATGCGCGGCGTAAGCACGTAATCTTCGATCCCTTGCGCAATCGCGAAAACAGCAACCACGCCGATTAAACGTCCGGGGCCTGCTCCGTCCAGGGCGGCAAAGCTGAGCGCCAGGATCAGGCCACTGATCACACCCAGGTACGGAATGATTCCCAGGAAACCTGCGATCAATCCAATCCCCGCCCACAGCGGCACGCCGAGGATCAATAAGCCAGTTCCGTAGATCGCAGCGATAATCAGTGCCATCAGAAAGCGGCCGCGAACATAGCCGCGCACCACTTCGCCGACTTCATCGAGCAAGCGCCTGCCGACGCCGCGATGACGTTCCGGAAAATGTTCTTCAACTATGCGCCGCAGATTGCTCATATCCAGCAGCAGATAGTAAACAAAGAAAGGAATGATCAGCAGTCCTAGCACCCACGATCCAAGGCCCACCAATCCCAGCAGCCCCTTCGACAGCCAGCCGCCAATGCGCGACGTTAATACCGAAGGATCATTTTCGAAATTCGTGACAGCCGTTTGCAGGCGCGCGAAAACCTCCGGGCTGAGCCGCGCTTGGGCGTACCCCAGTACATTTTGCGCCCGCGCGGCCACAGCGCGCAGCGCGAGCGGCAACTTCTCGATGGATTCGATAAGCTGGTGATAGATGCCCGGCAGCAAAAAAATCAGCAACAGCGTCACGATCAGCACCGCGCTGGCAAGCGTAAGCAGCACGGCGATGTTGCGCGAATGACCTCGCCGCTGAAACCAGTCAGCCAGCGGCTCCAACATAAAAGCTATCGAAAAACTCATCAGGAGCGGCACCAGCACATTCCCGCCGATTGCTATCGTCAGGATGATCAGGCCGGCGATAAGCAAGGCGGCGGGGACCCAGCGAACCCACCAGAATGGCGGCCTGATCTGTACGGTTGGTGAAATGTTCATCGGAATGAAAGCTCCTCATCGGTTTTCAACGCCGCGGAAAACCTGAACCACACAATAAAACAAAGCGCGGTCGAATCATCAGCGCGAATTTGGCAACCCCTGGTAATGAGCCTGCAACGGCACATGCAAAACACTTCCTTTCACCCAGGTAAGTTCCAGGCAAAGTCTTCAATGAATTCCGCCCGGCGTTTGTTGCACTCAACAATCTGCCGACAATCTTTTAATTGTTGTCTTGTATTGAACAGCGCCAGGCTCAAATCCGGAGTTTACTGACGGGGCATTCCGGTGAAATGACACTGTAATGCCTAACGTAAGAAATGAAGGAAACTAATGAAAAAAGTAATAATGAATAGAACCAAAGCAGTAGCAATCTTTTGTCTCGCCCTGATGGCCATGGTGTTTTCATCCAGCGCACTGGCAGACACCTGGAACAAAAAAACCGTTGTGACATTCAGCCAGCCAGTAGAAGTTCCGGGAGGTATTGTCTTGCCAGCCGGAACTTACGTCTTTGAGTTGGTGGATTCGTTGTCAGACCGTCATATCGTTCGCATTTTTAACAAGGACAGAACCCATGTTTACGCGACAATTCTGGCGATACCGAATTGGCGATTGAATGTGACCGACAAAACAGTGATGACGTTTGCAGAAAGATCCGTGGGTTCACCGGAAGCCATCCGCTCGTGGTTTTATCCGGGTGCAAATTCGGGCGAAGAGTTTGTGTACCCCAAGAAGCGGGCTGTCGAACTGGCCAAAGTCACCAACATGCCTATTCTGGCGATGCCTTCAGAACTGGAATCAGCCATCATCACAGAGCCAGCAACGATGGATGAAAAACCTGTCGTAGCGTTGAAGGAAGCGCCGATTACAGCGATTAGACCCACAGGCGACGAAGTGGAAGTCGCGCAAGTCATTCAGGCTCCGCCGGTCCAGACCATGCCCGAAACACAGACGGCAACGGATGATTCTTCCAGAAATGTCCGAAGCTTGCCCCAAACAGCCAGCAACCTGCCCCTGGCAGGCTTGTTCGGATTCCTGTCTTTGGGATTGGGTCTAGCGCTTTGGTTTATGCCGAAACGAATTGTTTAGGCCGGACAGATACTTGCCCTGGTGGACTGGGCAAGTAAATACGCAGGCCTAACTTTGTGCGGCAGCCGGAAGGGGCACTTCTGTCTGCCGTTCAAATTTTACGAAAGGACCAGAGCGATGAAATGGCCTTCAAAATCATTACACTATGCAAAATCCATATCAGCCTTAAGCGGTGTCTGCACGCTGCTGCTTTTTGTTCTATTGATTTTTTCGATTTTTGCCAAGCCAATCAATTCTCATCAATTGCCTGCGCGCCCGAATAACCAAGGCGAAATCCAAGACACGATCAAAATCAATGTTGACCTTGTGGTTTTGCATGCGAGCGTGCAAACCAGCGAGCGCCTTCCTGTTTCAGGGTTAAGCAAAGAAGATTTTCAGGTGTACGAAGACGGCGCTTTACAGCAGATTGAATCTTTCAGCCACGGCGATATTCCGGTCACGGTCGGCTTGGTAATTGACAATAGCGGCAGCATGCGACCGAAGCGCACCGAAGTGATTGCGGCTGCCATGGCTTTTGCCCACGCCAGCAACGCGAAGGATCAGATGTTCGTGGTCAATTTCAACGAGCGTGTTTTTTTTGGCCTTCCGGCAAACACGGACTTCACAAACAGCGCGACCCAACTGGAAATTGCCTTGTCCCGATTTGCCGCGGAGGGCATGACGGCGCTTTATGACGCCGCTGCCGCAGCGCTTGAACATTTGAAGAAAGGGAATCGGGACAAGAAAGTATTGATCTTGATCAGCGATGGAGGCGACAACGCCAGCCGCCGCAAAATGGCCGAAGTCATGACTCTGGCAAAACAATCCGATGTCATCATCTACACAATAGGCATTTTTGATAAAGACGATATGGACCGGAACCCACGAGTGCTGAAACAACTGGCAAAGGCTACGGGCGGAGAAGCGTTCCTGCCGGAATTCGTCAAAGAAATTGTTCCCATCTGTGAGCGAATCGCCCGTGATATTCGCAATCAGTACACGCTCAGCTATGCTCCGACCAATCTAACATACGACGGCAAATACAGAGTCATTCAGGTGAAAGCCAGGCAGCCGGGACAGGAGCGGCTGGTTGTCCGCACCCGTGCCGGTTACTTCGCGCCCTTCAAGCCATAACCGGAAACGAGATCAGCTCATCATGAAATTCAGAACCACACCGCAGATGTTTTTTTCGATGACAGCCAATTCGGTTTTCCGTTGGAGCCGAAACGTATTTGTCATCATCGGCGCAGTTTTGTTGAGTTACGTGGGTTACGCTTTGCTCGAAGCGCGTCTTTATCAGGCCGATCAAACTCGGAAATTTGAGCAGGCACTGAAGAGCGCCACCCTGACGCGAACCGAAAACCCCGGCTTTGTCATCCCGGAAGGCTCTTCGTTGGGACAAATCAGGATCAGTCAAATCGGCCTGACGGCGATGATTCAGGAAGGCACAGACGAAGAGACGCTGCAACGAGCGGTAGGCCATGTTCAGGGCACATCGCTGCCCGGCCAGCGCGGGAACATCGCACTGGCAGGGCAGCGGGACACATTTTTTAGAGGGTTGCGTCAGATTCGCCTGGGCGATGAAATCACCTTGACGACGTATAGCGGTTCTTACCGGTACCGTGTGGAATCAACCAAAGTGGTCGAGCCGGAAGAAACGGAAGTGCTGGATGCTGCCGCTGACGACATTCTCACCCTGGTGACCTGTTACCCGTTCAATTATGTAGGCTCTGCGCCTAAAAGGTTTATCGTCGTTGCGCGAAAGATTCTTGTTTGATTTTCCCTCAGCGGCAGCCTTTCCTTTGTTGCGCTTGATTGTCTTTGGTAGCAATTCGAAAGTGTCTGAAACTCAAAAATTATCGCAGGTGAGTTCTAATCGGTTGTGAGTATCTGCCACTGCTCTGGCAATGGTTGGGGTCCCGGGCGAATGCCGGCAATGTCCGGGTCTTCGCCATCCAACTCAGACGTCTGGTCTGTCTTTCGCTCTTTCAATTCCATACGGCGCAATTCTTTCTCTTTTTGCTTTTCTATGCGCGCTTTTTCTTTCTCACGTTTTTGAAATGTCTGCCCGGATTTTTTTGCCATCCTTTAACTCCTGATCTCCAGTTATCGGTTTAGATTTACAGGCTCCGGCATCGCTGGATTGGTGGAAGCCTCCAACCTGAAAATCTGCTCTATTAATTGTTTTCGCCTTTCACATCACTCTGACGGCTGGCGAGGTTTTCTTCATTTGATTCCTCTTCTGGTTCATCCTCATGAAGGTCATCCATGTCTTCGTCTTCGTAGAAATCATCCAAGTCGTCGTCATCATCGTCAAAATCATCTACGTCGTCATATCCGCCGTAAAATTGTCCTTTGGACATTTCCCGCATCGGCCCTTTCGGAGCGCGCTCCGGCCTTGGCCCGCTTTTCTTTTTGTTGCGTTGTGTCGAAGGCGGCGCATCAGGACCAAAATCGCGGCTCTGCCCTGTGCCGGATGACTGCCCCCTGGCCCCATCCGGTTCTGCATTTAGACTAAGGCGCGGGGCGCTGCTGGGGCGAGGCCCCGAAGGGCGAGTGAATCCAGCACCTGGTGGACGGTCTTCTCTGGCGCGAGCGACACTGACCGCAATCGGACGGCCTTTGAACAATTGGTTGTTAAAGCGGCGGATGGCGTCTTCGGCCTGGGCGCTATCGTTGTAATCAACGAAGGCAAAGCCACGCAATTGACCTGTTTCCCGGTCAGTGGGGAGAGAGATATAAGAAACTTCGCCGGCAGCGGAAAAATGTTCTCTCAACTCCGCTTCGGTCACGTTATAAGGCAGATTTCCAACAAATAATCGAACAGGCATGTTTCCTCTTCACCTTGCTGCACACTCAGAAAGTGAGCATTGATAAGACTTTAGCCGATTTTCAAGCGGCTCCTACTGCAATCGTGAAGCCATAGTAGCCTATTCTGGCGCTTAATGCTGGGTGATCTGGCTATGTAAAAAACTTTGGGCCGGTTTTATGTCCCTGACAAGAGCAAAATAATCCTCTGTTCCGCTTCTCACCTTTCCTTAAGATTGTTCACTATTGGACATCTATTTATTTCAGCTTCACCAATCATCGCGGCATGCCCAATGCAATTATCGAACGAAACTATTACTGGGTTTACAACGGAATCGAAAAGCTGAGAGCGAAAGTCGTTGTGCTGGATGACGGTCTAGCTGGCTTGGAGCAGCAAGACCAACGGTCTTCTCTCCTGGTTCAGACTTAATATCCAATCGGCTGCTTTTCAAAAGCGGCCATAACATCCGCCTCAAAAAAGAAGAGAAAATACCATGGCAAAACAAGTGATTTATGGAACGGATTCGCGCGCTGCAATTTTACGCGGCGTGAACCAACTGGCCGACACGGTCAAGATCACGCTTGGCCCCAAAGGGCGCAACGTTGTGATTGACAAGAAATTTGGGTCACCGACGATTACCAAAGACGGCGTGACGGTTGCGAAGGAAATCGAACTGAAAGACCCGTTGGAAAATATGGGCGCGCAAATGCTGCGCGAGGTCGCCTCGAAAACCTCTGATGTGGCAGGCGACGGAACGACAACGGCGACGGTACTGGCGCAGGCCATCTTTCGCGAAGGCGTCAGGACTGTGGCGGCGGGAGCGGACCCGATGGCGCTCAAACGCGGGATTGAAAAGGCTGTCGTGCGCGCTTTGAAAGAAATTCAGCGCCTGGCGAAGCCCGTGACTGGCGACGCCATCGCACAAGTCGGCACAATTTCAGCCAACGGCGACCAGGCGATTGGGAAAATCATCGCCACTGCGATGGAAAAGGTCGGCAAAGATGGGGTGATCACTGTCGAAGAGTCGCAAACAATGGAAACCACGCTGGAATTCGTGGAAGGCATGCAATTGGATCGCGGCTATCTCAGCCCGTATTTCGTCACTGATCCTGAACGCATGGAAGTCGTGCTGGACAACGCCTTGATCCTGCTTCACGAAAAGAAGATTCATTCAATGAATGAACTCCTGCCTTTGCTTCAACAGGTTGCGGAAAAACGGCAGCCGCTGTTGATTTTCGCTGAAGACATCGAAGGCGAAGCTTTGGCGACGCTGGTCGTCAACAAGTTGCGCGGCACGCTGAACGTCGCCGCTGTCAAAGCACCGGGTTTCGGGGATCGCCGCAAAGCGATGCTTGAAGATTTGGCCATCCTGACCGGCGGCCAGGTCATTAGCGAAGACCTCGGCACAGATCTTAAGAAGGTTACCCTGGAAGAGTTGGGCCGGGCGGGAAAAGTGATGATTGACAAGGACAAAACGGTCATTGTGGAAGGCAAAGGCAAGCCGGGCGAGATCGAAGGCCGCGTAAAAACATTGCGCGCCCAGGCCGAAGACTCAACTTCGGAATACGACCGCGAGAAATTGCAGGAGCGGCTGGCCAAATTGGTTGGCGGTGTTGCCGTCATCAAAGTCGGCGCGGCGACTGAAATGGAGATGAAGGAGAAAAAAGCGCGAGTCGAAGACGCAATGAATGCCACACGCGCCGCCGTCGAAGAAGGCATTGTGCCAGGAGGAGGCGTCGCCTATGTGCGAGCCGCGAAGGTGCTGGAGAAATTCAAGATTTACAAAGAGGGCGAAGGCGACCCGGACGAACAGATCGGCGTCAACATCGTCAAACGCGCCTTGGAAGAACCGTTGCGGCTGATTGCGCAGAATGCAGGCAAGGAAGGTTCAATCATCGTTGCGCGCGTCCGCGCCGAAAAGAACGAGAACATTGGATTCAATGCACTGACCGAAGAATTTGAAGACCTGATTGCGGCGGGCGTCATTGATCCGGCCAAGGTCACGCGCACGGCTTTGCAAAACGCCTCTTCTATTACGGGCTTGCTGCTCACCACTGAAGTGATGATTTCAGACTACCCTGATGACAATCCACCCGCAGTCATGCCCGGCGGCATGGGCTTTTAAGCAGGCAGGCAAAAGTTTGCGGCGCAATCGGCCTTTCATTTTCCAGGTTTCATTTTCATGGCTACTGCCAGGCGCTCGACCGATGACAACGGGCAAATCAAAACTGGAAGCTGGGAATTGACATCACTGTCAAGTTTCTACCCCTGTTGCTTAAGGAGCTTTTCCGCTCAAGCGCCCCGCAGCGCCGATGCTTTGCAGTGAGGATTCTGGCAGCGTCCTCACTGTGACCAATGTTTTCAGGAGATATTTTTGAGCACACCAAGCGCAAATAATTCGATCAACCGCCTGGCATTCATCGGCAACTATCTGCCGCGCCAATGCGGAATCGCCACGTTTACTACCGACCTATGCGAAGCGATCTCTGCCGAATACAGTGACACGCAATGTATCGCCGTGCCGGTCAACGACACTCCGGCAGGGTATGCCTACCCGAATCGCGTGCGGTTTGAGCTGACGGAAAAAAACCTTGATTCGTATCGCCGCGCAGCTGACTTTCTAAACATCAACAATGTAGACCTGGTCTGTCTGCAACATGAATACGGCATTTTCGGCGGGCGCGCAGGCAGTCACGTGCTGGCGCTGCTGCACGAATTGAATATGCCGATCGTTACCACGCTGCACACGGTCTTGCGCGATCCCGATCCGGATCAGCGACGGGTGCTGGAAGAGGTCGCGGGCTTATCAGACCGCCTTGTCGTAATGAGCCAGCGCGGCGCAGAGTTTCTGCGAGAGATTTATCACGTGCCTGCGGAAAAGATTGATTTCATTCCGCACGGTATTCCTGACCTGCCTTTTGTTGATCCCAGCTTTCACAAAGACCTGTTTGGCGTCGAAGGCAAAATCGTTTTGCTTAGCTTCGGTCTGCTATCCGCCAATAAGGGCATTGAAACCGTGATCAGCGCATTGCCGGAAATTCTGGAGCGCCATCCTGAAGTCGTCTACATCGTTGTTGGGGCGACACATCCTCACGTTTTGCGGCACGAAGGCGAAACCTATCGGCTTTCTTTGCAATGGCTGGCGCAGGAAAAAGGCGTTGAAGCGAATGTGATCTTCTACAACCGTTTTGTCAGTTTGGACGAACTCGTGCAGTTCATTGGCGCAGCCGATATTTACATCACGCCTTACTTGACCGAAGCGCAGATTACTTCGGGCACATTGGCTTACACCGTCGGAGCGGGCAAGGCCGTCATTTCAACTCCGTATTGGTATGCCGAAGAGATGCTGGCCGAAGAGCGAGGAGTTCTGGTGCCGTTTCGCGATCCGGCGGCACTGGCCGAACAGGTGATTGACCTGTTGGATAACGAAGCCAAGCGTCACGCCATGCGCAAACGAGCTTATATGTTTGGGCGGGAGATGATTTGGCCTCAAGTGGCGCGCCGTTACATGGAAAGTTTTGAACGCGCGCGCGCCGAACGACGTCATTACACCCAGCCTGCTCTGGCAATGAAGCCGCTGGATAAACGGCCCGGCGAATTGCCGCCGCTGAAACTTGATCACCTGCGCAACATGACGGATGAAACCGGCATGTTGCAACACTCCAATTTTACCGTGCCCAACTACCACGAAGGCTACACCGTTGACGACAACGCCAGAGCCTTGCTGGTAAGCACTTTGTTGGAAGAAGCCGTCAACGGCGAGGCGCAGGAACTGGCCACACGTTATCTGGCTTTCGTCTGGTACTCTTTCAATTCTAAGACCGGGCGCTTTCGCAATTTTATGGGCTACCAGCGGAACTGGCTGGAAGAGAGTGGATCAGAAGACAGTCACGGCCGCACATTGTTGGCACTGGGGACGGTTCTGGGCCGTTCGAACATTCCTGGATTGCAAAGCATGGCCGGATGGGTTTTTGAACAGGCGCTGCCAGCCATTCTTGCTACGCGCAGCCCTCGCGCATGGGCCTTTGCGCTGATCGGCATTCACGAATATCTAAAGCGCTATGCCGGAGATCGAAAAGCCAGGCAGGTGTTGGAGGATTTAGCTGCGCGCTTACTGACCTTGTATAAAAAGAATCGCTCGAATGATTGGTACGGATTCGAAGCAAAACTGACGTATTGCAACGCCGTTCTGCCGCAAGCCTTGATGATGTGCGGCCAGTCCATTCCGAATCAGGAAATGACCGAAGCTGGACTGGAATCGCTGAATTGGCTGGTAGGTTTGCAGCGCTCTGAACCGGAAGGCGGACATTTCGTGCCGATCGGCTCCAATGGATTTTACTCGCGTAACGCCGAGCGCGCCCGTTTCGATCAGCAGCCGGTCGAAGCCCAAGTAACCATCTCAGCCTGCCTGGAGGCGTACCGGATTACAGGCGACAAACGCTGGCGCAAAGAATCCCGCCGCGCTTTCGAATGGTTCCTTGGCCGCAACGACCTGAACCGTCCTATCTACGATCCAACCACCGGCGGATGCCGCGATGGTTTGCATCCCGACCGCCCGAACGAAAATCAGGGCGCGGAATCTACGTTGGCGTTTTTGCAATCCTTGCTGGAATTACGCCTGGCTGAAACCGGGCTTCATACTTTGAAGACAGAAACTACATGACCAATCAACATTCCGAACTCTTTCGCCGTCATAAACTGAATCCCATTTTGACCGCCGCCGATTGGCCTTATTCGATTAACAGCGTCTTTAACCCCGCTGCCACGCTGCTGCCCGATGGCACGACCCTGTTGCTGTGCCGCGTGGAAGACAGGCGCGGACATTCCCACTTTTCAGTTGCTCGTTCTGCGAACGGCGTGGATAACTGGCAGATTGATCCGCACCCGACGCTGCAGGCAGAGCCGGACAAATACCCGGAAGAACTGTGGGGCATTGAAGACCCGCGCATCACCTTTGTGCCGGAATTAAATAAATACGCCATCGTCTACACAGCGTATTCGCGTGACGGCCCCGGAGTAGCGCTCGCCTTCACGGAAGATTTCCGTACATTCGAACGCTATGGGGTGATTATGCCGCCGGAGGATAAAGACGCTGCGTTATTGCCGCATCGGATTGGAGGCAATTGGGCGTTGATTCATCGCCCGGTCAGTGCGCCGCGGGCACACATGTGGATCAGTTATTCGCCTGACCTGCACCATTGGGGCAGCCATAAACTGATGATGGAAGCCCGGCGTGGCGCATGGTGGGATGCGAATAAAATCGGCCTCTCGCCGCCACCTATTGAAACTCCGCAAGGCTGGCTGGTGATCTATCACGGCGTAAAACATACGGCGGCTGGTTGCATTTACAGGCTGGGCCTTGCCCTGTTTGATTTGCACAGGCCGGAACAGTGTCTGAAGCGCGGAAGCGAATGGGTGTTTGGCCCAACGGAACCGTATGAGCAACACGGAGATGTGGGCAATGTCGTCTTTCCTTGCGGGTACACGATTGCGCCTGATGGCGACACGCTTCACATGTATTACGGCGCGGCTGATACCAGCATTGGCCTAGCAACCGCCAGTCTGGGCGAATTGCTCGACTGGCTTGAACACAGCGCATGAATGCTGGTTTTACCGGCAACACTGCGCAACAAACCTTGAGCGGGAAATTATGGAAGCAACAATCAAATCGGGAGCTTTGCTGATCGCCGATGGCGTCACTTTACCGGAAGCCATGCGGCTTGAATCTGAGCCGTATGCGTATGGATGGAGGCTGGTCAAAAACTTCGACCTCAAAGCTTTCAATCAATTCATCCTTCAGGCGGGCTGGAATTTTTTCTACATCGCAGGCGCAATCGAAACCAGCGCTTTTGGAAGCGATGAAAAGAAAACCACGCGCAAGGCAATCAAACAGGTCATCGCGAAATTAAAGTCGAAGAATTTCAACTGCCTGGAAATTACGCAGGTACTGTCGAAACGGTCTTTGGGAATGCCCTATGTAAGTGTGTCCGCTCATTCCCGGGATGTGCAAAAAAGCATCGTTCTATTTGCAGACTAGGAGTTTGTGGGGCAGGGCTGTTGGCTGAATTCGGTCGGCAAGTCTTCGTCAGGTGTTCATGTCAAAAAGAAATGGCGACAGAGCCAAACACAATCGAGAAGAGAAGAAGCGGAAAACGAAACAAAAACGCGTTCAGGGATTGCGAAAATTCCCGGATAACAATGTGACAGAACCTGTGGCGGCGAACCCCGATCAGGGCGTGACAAGTCGTTTGCGGCAACTGACCGGCGACCAGAAAACAGACGCGGCTGGCTTTGAAATAGTTCTGTACCGTTCCCAACAAGGAGAGCAAAGTGATTAATACAAGCATCATCGCAATTGTAATTTTAGGAGGTTTATTGACACTACCTTCAACCCCGCAACAGGACCTTTCCCGGTATCGCGAATTCCAATTCGGAATGGGTTTGCCTGCGGTGGCAAAACTCGCGCGTCTGAAACCATCGGACGCAAAAGCTACGCATGATCGCCCGGCAAAAATTCAGGAATTAGTGTGGGAAGCCATGAGTTTTTCCCACTCCGCACCGCAATCCGAATCCGTGAAAGATATCCAGTTCAGTTTTTACAATGGAGAGCTTTACCGGTTGGTGATTATGTACAACCGTGAGCGGGTTGATGGGATGACGGCTGAAGACATCATCGCTGCGATTTCGGCGAAATACGGAACTGCGTCCAGGCCCACGCTTGAAATTACGCTTTCTTCGACCCAGTTATTTGGCGACGGTGAAAAGTTCTATTCAAACCAGAACGAAAAGGTTATCGCGCAGTGGGAAGATGAGCAGTATTCCTACAACCTGTTTCAAACCACTACGCAATCTACGTTTGGGCTGGTTGCATATTCGAAACGGCTCAACACACTGGCCCAGGCTGCCATTGTTGAAGCCATCCGATTGGACAGCGTCGAAGGCCCTCAGCGAGAAATCGCGCGCAGAAAGAAACAAGACGACGAGAACCGTCTCCAACAGGAAAAAGCCAGGCGGACAAACAAAGCGCCGTTTCGCCCCTAATGCAGCGCGAAACGGCGCTTTGTTCACCGCCCCTTGCGAGCTATTGGAAAGCCAGAACTTGTTTGTCTTGCAACAGCCGCTCGCGCAATTTTGCGTACGGCACGTCCTGCACAGCCAGCTTGCCGTCAATCGCCATCACCGCAGCCGTTGCGGCGGACTGCCCCAGAATCATAAACACAGGTTCCATGCGAATGCTGCCGTACGCAATATGCGAACTTGACACGCAAACGGGAACAAACAGATTGTCGGCCTGGCCTTTTTTCGGAACCAGTGAGCCGTAAGCAATCTGGTACGGGCCGTTGGTGGAAACGCCGATGTCGCCTTCATTTTGGACGTAAGCGTCTTTGCCCGTCCCGATAATGTAGCGCTGGATGTTGTGCGAATCTATGCCGTACGAACCCATCCCGACGGAATCCGGCGTTGCACGTTTTTTCAGCAATTCATTTTCGGTCATCACATACGCGCCGATCATTCTGCGAGCTTCGCGGACATAAATCTGATGCGGCCAGTTGCCATTGTCTTTGAACTCATCGCGCGCCAATCCCCATTTGCCAAATGCTTCCTGCACGTCTTTGGGTACGCGCGGGTCGTTGGCGATGAAATAGAGCAGGCCTTTTTGGTATTGCTCATGTTCACGAATGATCGTTCGGCGGCGTTCGTAGGTGGCTTCGGGGTAATCGTAGTTGTAACCGATGTTGTCCGTGCTGAACGGGCCGTGGTTGTTGGTGTCGGTTTTGCCGTTGGGAATGCGGTCGAACTTTTGAAAGGTTTCGCGCCAGCCAGCCAGAAAAACGCGCAGCAACAATTCGTATTGCTTTGGATCGTACCCGGCGGGTTTGGGGAAGGGAACGCGGTTTTCCGCCGTGTCGGTCAAACACATGCGGAAGCAATACGCTTGCAGTTTTTTGTCGGCTGCGCCGTATTCGCCGGGCGGCGCAGTTGAAATACGCGGCAGCACGCCGCTTGTTGGATCGCCCGGTTTCCAATACGGGCTGATCTTTTCCTTGACCGCGCCGAAATGATGCCGGTGATGCAGCACGCCGGTTTGCACGCCGTTCCACTCTTCGTTGTACGTGGCTTTGGCTTCGCGTCCAACGTGGTAACTGACACCCGCAGCCGCCATCAAATCGCCTTCGTAGGTGGCGTCAATGAACATCTTTCCGGTGTACGTTTTCCCGCTCAGGGTTTTGATCGAAACGATGTTCGCGCC
Source organism: uncultured Heliomicrobium sp. (assembly GCA_964383955.1). Classification (GTDB taxonomy): domain Bacteria; phylum Acidobacteriota; class Blastocatellia; order RBC074; family RBC074; genus RBC074. The sequence continues at coordinate 19,892 of CAYLJQ010000007.1, forward strand.
GGATTTTTTGACGCCGGTTTTGCGGTTCAGCCATTCGTTGCGAACAACGGGGATTTGATGCTCTTTGATGAAATCTTCAAAGACCTGCTCAGCGACGTGCGGCTCGAAAATCCACATCGTGCGGTTTTCGCCGTCCAGCGCCACAGTGCCCTGGCCTTTGTTGCCGAACTGATCACGGCGTTCCCATCGCCAGGCTTCGGCTTTTTGATAATGCTGATAAACGCGGTGATAAAACTCACGCGCCAAACCGCCAATGACGGCTTTATTGCCGGTGTCTGTGAAGCCAAGTCCGCCGCTGGACAATCCGCCCAGGTGTTTGTCAGGCGAAACGATAATGACTGTTTTGCCCATTTGTTTTGCTTGAATTGCCGCCGTTACCGCCGCCGCCGTGCCGCCGTAAATCACCAGATCGTATTGCGCTTGCTTGGTGGATTGTGTGCTTGCTGTTGCAGTGAGAACGAAAAGGAAAAAAGCTAAAAAGAAACTCCGCACCACGACTCCTTAAAAAAGCACCGCCAGAATTTCTATGGGTAAAAGAGGTTGCGGCTTTGCCGACCGATGTGAGGTATGGCTATGCCATACCTTTAGAAGCAATGGTTTTGGGGCTATGCTCAGACGGTCGGGGCATAGCCCCTTGAAAAAGTGCAATCACTGGAAGGTCAAAGACTTTCCGCACATCAGCCGGCGTAGCCGCAGATACAGGTTCACCCACACAAGTTCCGATCATGCCTAAATAAAGTAGGGCAACCTGCCGAGGTTGCCCTACTGCTTCCAAGACATTTTTCAAGAGCGGGGAGCGACTTCGGCAGGTTGCTCTGCTCTTATGACTAGAACGTGTACCGCAGCACCAACTGAATCAGCCGAGGCTGATTGCCCTGTGTGCGGACAATACCAAAGTTCGCCGGATCATTGACGGCGGTTCCGGGCGTGCCGAAAACGACGATGTTGAACGCGTTGATGAATTCGCCGCGGAATTGGATCTTCTGACGGCCTTCACCCCAGACGAAGTTTTTCAGCACGGACAAATCCATGTTGCGGTATCCGTCGCGGCGAACGTCGCTGTAGTTGCGCGCAGCGTTGCCCAGCGTGAAATCCGCCGGTTGCGCAAACACGGCGGTGTTGAACCAGGTTTGACCGGCGCGTGCGCGGTCGCGAGCGTTGTCAAAACTGCCATCGCCAGCCAAACGATCCGGACGGCGCGTGGCAAAGCTCAACCCGATACCTGCTGCTGAAATTGAAAGCGGGGTGCCGGATTGGCGCGTTGCCGTCCCGCTGACCTGCCAGCCACCTGCCACAGCATTGACCAAGCCATCCCAGCTTTTGCCGAAATGTTTGTTTTTGCCGAAGGGCAATTCATAGCTGAAGCTGGCGACAAACCGGTGCGGAACGTCCAGGCTGGAAATTGTATATTCGCCCGCCAGGTCAAACGCATCTTCGACGCTGGTGGCCGTTCCACTGTTGTTGTTGCCGTTGCGTCCGATGTCAATCAGCTTGCCCCAGACGTAGCTGGCGTTGGCGGACAAGCCGCTGCTAAAGCGTTTTTCCAGCTTTACCTGCAACGAATTGTATTTGCTGGCGCCGAAATGCCCGTTGAAGATCGAAGGGTTGTCGTATTGCGGGTACTGTTTCAGCAATTGCGCGCGCGTCACGGTTGCATTGCGCAGCGCCGAGTTTGGGTTGGTGATCAAGCCGAAAAATGGATTGGCAACCGATTGATTGAAGAACTGCGCGACGCTTGTGGCCTGAGCGCCATTGAAATCGCGCGCTGAAGCGAAATTGGCTTTGGCGTAATCCAGGTATTCGCTGGGAATCTGATTGATGTTCAGCGTTCGGTACGGCAAGCGGACGCCGTGGCTACCCGAATAAGCGATATCTAGCACCAGGCTTTTGGCCAGTTGGCGCGAAACGACAAAGTTCCATTGTTGCAGGTAAGCGTTCTTGCGGAACGGTTCGACCAGCACAGGACTTTGGCCAATTTGCGTGTCCGGCCCAAGCGCGCGTCCGGGCGGAGCAGTAATTCCATTCGGATATGGATTACTTAAAAACAGTGTCGGAGCAGCCGCAGTGCCCGGCTGACGAACCTGGGCGTTGTCAAATGCTTGCGTCATGCTGACGGAAAAGACGTTGCCGATGGCCGACGTTTGCTCCACCGAATACGGCACAAAGAAAACGCCGTAGCCTCCGCGCAGGACAGTTTTTTCTCCCAAGCGATACGCCAAACCGATGCGTGGCGCAAACCGCTTTTTCGGATATTCCGTCTGCGGGCCGTCAGGGAAACTGACCAGGCCACGCAGATCAGTAAAGTCGGGCCGCAAAGCGCGAACCACGGAATCGGTCGGCGCTGCAACGCGTCCAGCCAGGTGGGAAGCTGCTTCGGGATCGAAGTTGCTGATTAGCCCATGCGTTTCGCCTGTGCCGGTTTCGTAATCCCAGCGCAGTCCTAAATTCAGCGTCAAATTGCGCGACGCTTTCCAGTCGTCCTGGACGAAGCCAGCGTAGTAATGATGGTAAACCGTGATTGGCGTGACCTGTTCCTTGGAACCGCCGGACGGAATGCCGAGCAGGAAAGACGCGAACGAAGAACCGGTTTCCAGAATGTTTGTCGGCGTGACGTTCGGGTTCGGGCCGCGCGTCTGGCTGCGCGCAAAACTGTAAGTTCCCGCCGGGTTGTTGAACTGAAATGCGAAAAATCGAATCAGGCGATACTCAGCGCCGAATTTCAGCGTATGCGCATTTTTCAGCCAGGTGACGGAATCGGCGACGGTCTGTGTGTCGCGCGGCTGGTTGTTTCCGCTGCCGCCGATTTGCCCTGCGGTAATTTCGCTGGGACGGCCCTGGCCTTGTGCGCCTGCTTCAAAGCTCAAAATCGGGAATGCGCCGATGGGCGACGTGTTCAGAATGTACGACGGAAAACCCAGCAATCCCGGATCGAAACCTTCGCTGATTGGCGTTTGATGCGCGCGTGCGCGCGTGTAGCCGTACCGCGCATTGTTGATAATGGTCGGCGTGATGGAATACACGTCGTTGAAGGTGAAGTTGTGGAAATTGTCCACCACGACGCGCGAATTGGTTGCCACGGAACCGAGGAAGGTCGGTTCGCCCGTGAAGCGGTTTTCCCGGCTGTAACGTCCGAAGAAATTATGTTTCTCAGAAACGGTTTGATCCACGCGAATCGCGTACAGGTCGCGGGTAAATTTGGCCAGGTCCGAAACGACATAGTTGTCGGCCAGTCCCGGCTGATTCGGTAGCGGCAAATATTTCAGAATTTCCAGTGCGACCGGATCCAGGCAGGCTCCGGTGCGAACGCTTCCCGCGCAAACGGGCAATCTGTCCAGCCGATTTCCGGCGAATGCCTGACGTTTGCTGTTCACCAGCGCGCCGTATGGATTGTAAAGCTGTCCAAACAGTGAAGCCGTGGCGTTGTCAGCCTCTGTTTGTCCGGAGCGTGTTGCGCCCGTCAGCAATTCGGAAAAATCGCCTGTGCGCATTTTGGCTGTTGGCAGGGTCAACTGACGCGAAAACGGATTTTGTTCGCGGCGACCTTCGTAGTTGAAAAAGAAAAATGTTTTTTCAGGGTTGTCGTAACCCAGTGGGCCGAAAATCTTTTTCGGCAACCAAATTGGGCCGCCGATGGCCGCTCCAAATTGATTCCGCTTGATCGGAATACGCGGCAGCACGTCAGTGCCGTTGGCCAACTGACCGCTGCGGTTGCGCTGGTAGCCGTTGGCGTTCAAGCCGCCGTTTTGAAAGTATTCGTAAAGCGCGCCGTGGAATTTTTTGGTTCCGGCTTTGGTGATCATGTTGACAACGCCGCCGCCCGAACGTCCGTACTCAGCCGAAAACGCGCCGGAAAAAACTTTGAATTCGCGCACGGAGTCCGGCGGAGGATTGACCGCGACGCCGTTGAAATCGCCGATGGTGTTGGACACGCCGTCCAGCAGAACGTCGTTGGTGGAATTTTGACCGCCGCCAACCGTAAAGCTGGCGTCAAAAAAGTTGCGGTTGCCAGGGCTTCCGATTGGTCCTTGGGCATTGCCGTTTGTGTTCAGATTTTCGCCTTGCGCCAGAGCAAAACCCGCGTCAATGACGCCCGGTGTCATGTTGATAAAAGCCAGGGTGCTGCGCTGAGCCGACGGAAGGTCTTCAATCAGTTTGTTTTCAATCGTGGATTCCATGGCGGAGGTTTCGGTCGTCAGCAAAGGCGCATCGCTGGTGATGTCCACGGTATCGGTCGTGCTTCCGATTTTTAGCTTCAGGTCCAGCGTAGCGGTTTGGGCAACTTCCAGATTCAGACCGGAGCGGACGGATTTCGCAAACCCTTGCGCTTCCACCGTGACGCTATACCCGCCGGGTTGCAGAAACGGCACGGAATATCGTCCTTCACTGTCGGTCGTCACCGTTTTGGCCTGGCCTGTGCCAGCGGCGGTGACGGTTACTTTTGCATTCAGCACCACCGCGCCCGTTTCGTCAGTGATTGTTCCATTGAGCGTAGCGGTGATGGTTTGTGCGCTGATTGGTGGGCAGAGCAGCACTGCCAGGCAAAGGGCAGACAGGCATGCGAACGCACTTAGTCGAATCTTGGACATAAAGACCTCCGAAAATTAGAGATAGATTTTGCGCGGATCAGATTGGATTCCCAGCAAAGCGTTTCGTCAGTCTTTAGCCGTTCTTGACGTGCCTACTTACGGCTCCTATAAAGAAGTCCTGATTAAGACTGTTCAAGTAATATCGGGCTTTCTACAGCGCCTGCCAGCCGATAAACAAGGTTATCGGGGTGCATTAACCGTTAAGAAACGGTGGATCCCGTTTAATTGCAGGGATTACGGTCACGAAGAGGTACGCAATGAACCACACCGAAAAAACAGATCAACTGGAGTCCAATCAAAACGAAATTAGCGCCGAACAGATTCAACAGCATCTGGAATTGATTTTTTGCAGCAAACATTTTCGCCAGGCCCGCAGTTTGGAAAAGTTTTTGCGCCACGTGGTCGCCAAGAAATTGATTGGCCAGGAAAGCGAACTGAAGGAATACAGCATCGGCGTAGAGGTTTTTCAGCGTGGCCAGGAGTTCGATCCCCGTACGGATGCTGTCGTTCGTGTTCAGGCCGCTCAACTTCGCAAAAAGCTGGCGGCGTTTTATCATGAAGAAGGCCCAGCGAGTGAAATCCAGATTGAATTGCCCAAAGGCAGTTATGTTCCTTCATTCCAGCGTTGTCAGGTTGCCCCGGTCGAAATGGCCTTAGCCGAAGTTGCGCCTGCTGAAATGGAGGCCGGCAAACCTGCTGAACTGACGCAAGCCAGGCAGCTTCGCCGTATCGCCTGGCCAGCTTGGTGGCCTGTCGCCGCCGCCTTTGCCATCGGAATTTTAGCGACGATCAGTTTTCAGCGGATGCAGACTCGGACGGAAACTGCGCCTGTTGCTGCGCCAGCCGAATCGGCGCGACGGCTTGATCCGGCTTATCAACCGCTGTGGGAAAAGTTTTTCGATCCCGGCGTCAGCACAGTGCTGGCGTATGGAACGCCACAGTTTTTCGTCAGTGACGGTTTGTTTCTGCGCGATGTGCGGGTCAATTCCCCGATGGAAGTTGGAACAAACGTGGGCACGCGGTTGCAAACTTTTCAGAAGACGTTCAATGGAACCCTGAACCCGGTTGAAGTTTATACAGGTGTCGGCGAAGCGCACGGCATTCACACCTTGTCCCAATTTTTCTGGCAGCAATCGCACGAATTGCAGGTTGCGCGCAGCCGTCTGGTTGGCTGGCAGGAAGTGAAAAATTCCAATCTGATCTTTCTTTCTTCGATGCGCTTTCACACGCTGGCCGATGAGCTGAACTATCCGAATGATTTCGCCATCAGTCCCGACGGAGTCAGCGGCAAAGTCGTTAACCGCCGTCCCCAGCCGGGTGAAGAGCAGGTTTATGGAGCGCATGACAGCCCTGCTCCGAATTACGCTGTCATTACGCTGTGGCCAGGCAAAGCTGAACAGCGGCGCATTCTGATGCTGAGCGGCAGCAATACCTGGGCGACGCTGGCTGCCGCGGAATACGTCACGGAACCGGAACATATGCGCGAATTGAATGCCAGGCTTCATCAATGCCGGAACGCGAAAGGCAATGCGCATCCGCCGTATTTCCAGGTTCTGGTGCGGGCTGAAGTAAAAGACAACCAGCCGATTTCGATTCACTACATTACGCATCACGATTTGAAGCTGCCTGACCCTGCGGCGGTAAAGCCGGAAACGATCGCAAAGGTGACGACGCCATAACAAAGGCGCAGACAGCGCGTTTGAAACCATTCTTGACACGGTTCGCAAGCGGTCGCTATAGTCCAAACCATGCCTTATCCATTGCAATCAGACACAAATCCGCGCGGCAAACGAGTACAGATTCGCAGCACGACGATTCTGGCTGTGCGTCGCGACAACAAAGTCGTCATCGCCGGAGACGGTCAGGTGACAATGGGCGATACGATTATGAAATCCGGTGCCCGCAAAGTTCGCCGGCTTTATGGCGACAAAGTGCTGGCCGGGTTCGCCGGAGCCAGCGCCGATGCATTTGCGCTGTTTCAACGGTTCGAAACCAAACTGGAACAGTTTCACGGCCAGTTGAATCGCGCTGCCGTCGAACTGGCGAAAGACTGGCGCACAGACAAAATGATGCGCAATCTGGAAGCGTTGCTGCTGGTCGCTGACCCAACCAGCACGTTGGTTATCGGCGGCAACGGCGATGTGATCGAACCGGATGATGGCATTGTCAGTATCGGTTCCGGCGGACCCTATGCGCTGGCGGCTGCGCGCGCGTTGACGCGAAATACGGAATTAACGGCTCGGCAGATCGCCGAAGAAGCGATGAAAATCGCGGGCGAAATCTGCATCTACAGCAATTCAAATTTGGTGATTGAGGAACTCTGATGATTGCGGATTGCGGATTTCGGATTGCGGAGTCGCTGGCTCTTCAATCCGCAGTCCGCAATCCACAATCCACAATCGAATTATGGTTGTTTATCTAAAAGGTAATCTTGAAGAACCGAGCGGCCTGGACAGTTTGTCTCCGCGCCAGATTGTGGCCGAACTGGACAAGCATGTCGTTGGCCAAAATGCCGCCAAACGCGCCGTCGCGGTGGCTGTTCGGAACCGCGTTCGACGCCAGAAACTGCCGCCCGACATGGCGCAGGACGTGATGCCGAAGAACATCATCATGATCGGTTCGACCGGCGTCGGCAAAACGGAAATTGCGCGGCGGCTGGCTCGGCTGTCTTCGTCGCCGTTTTTGAAAGTTGAAGCGTCGAAGTTTACGGAAGTCGGTTACGTCGGGCGCGACGTGGAATCCATGATCCGCGACTTGTCGGAAATCGCCGTTGATCTGGTGCGCGAAGAAAAGATCACGGAAATCGAAGACAAAGCCGCGCAAAACGTCGAAGAGCGCTTGCTGGATTTGTTGCTGCCGCCAAGCAAATCAGCTTCTCCCAGTTCTATGGATTCGGCGATAGATCAAATTGAAGACACGCCAAGTGCAGCGCAGGAAACATACAACCGCACGCGCGAAAAGCTGCGCCAGCAATTGCGCGAAGGCCGTCTGGACAGCCGCATCATTGAAATGGAAGTCCGCGAACGCAATTTTCCTTCGTTCGAAATCATCACCAATCAGGGCGTCGAAGAAATGGACGTCAATCTGAAAGACATGATGCCGGGTCTGTTCGGCGGGAAAACCAAATCGCGCAAGATGACGGTCGGCGAAGCCACCGAATATCTGATGTCCGAAGAAGAGCAGAAGCTGATTGACATGGACACTGTGGCGCGCGTGGCGCTGGAACGAGTGGAATCTTCCGGCATTATCTTCCTGGACGAAATTGACAAGATCGCCGGGCGCGAAGGCGGACACGGCCCCGACGTTTCTCGCGAAGGCGTTCAGCGCGACATTTTGCCGATTGTCGAAGGCACAACCGTCAACACCAAATACGGAATGGTTCGCACAGACCACATTCTGTTCATCGCCGCCGGAGCCTTTCACGTTTCCAAACCATCCGACCTGATTCCGGAATTGCAAGGCCGGTTTCCGATTCGCGTCGAATTGCAGCCGCTGACCATTGACGATTTCAAGCGCATCCTGACCGAACCCAAAAACGCGCTGATCAAACAATACAAAGCCTTGCTGGAAACCGAAGGCATTCAACTGGAAATCACCGAAGACGCGATTGATGAACTGGCCAATTTCGCCTTCAAGGTCAATGAAACCACGGAAGACATCGGTGCGCGCCGATTGCACACCATTCTGGAAAAAGTGCTGGACGACATTTCCTTTGAAGGGCCGGACCTGGTGGAAAAACGCCAGATCATTGACGCCGCGTATGTCCAACGAATGCTCACAGACATCGTCAAGAATGAAGACCTCAGCAGATACATCCTGTAAATTGCGGATTGTGGATTGCGGATCGCGGATTTTCCTTTGGGCAGTAACGGTTTCCCGCCAGTCTCGCAAAAAAGCCAGCAATACTTTTCTCTTTCTTCAATCCGCAATCCGCAATCCGCAATCCGCAATCATAATTGCGATTCTGCTTTCAGGATGTGGAAAGATAGGCGACCCAATCCCGCCAACTCCGCGCGCTCCGTTGATTATCGAAGAGCTAAAAGTCGCGCAGCAGGGAACCGAACTGATTCTGAGTTTTCCGCTGGTCAGGAATACGCGCGCAACCAAGCTGCAACGGATTGATATTTACCGGCTGGTGGATTCGGCCAGCGACCCGCAAGGCATTACTGTGGAAAGCTTTTCGGCGCGCGCCAGCCTGATCAATTCCATTGAACAAATCCCCGAAAAAAACTCGACCATTACCTTTCGTGACGCGCTTGACCAGAAAAGCACCGTGCGGAATCAGCGGTATCGGTATGCGGTGCGATTGGTCACGCAAACAGGACAGGCGGCTGATTTATCCAATTACGCCATCATTGAGCCGCTGTTTGATCTGGCGCTGCCGCCAACAGGGTTGAGCGTTACGCAGCAGGAAAAACAAATTGACGTAAGTTGGTCAGCGCCCGCCGCGAACGAAAGCGGAACCGCTCCGGCGAACGTGGCTGGGTACAATCTTTACAGGCGAACTGGCGAAACAGTCGTCAAACTTAATCCGCAGCCATTAACCAACCCGCGGTTTACCGACCGTAACTTTGCGTTTGGAACCGGCTATCAATACACCGTTCGCGCTTTATCGCTGCTTCCGGGCAGCGCAAGCTTGGCGACGGCAATTGAAAGCAACGAAAGCGCGCCGCTCGTCCACACGCCAAAAGACACGTTTCCGCCCGCAGCTCCTGACCCGGTAACGCTGGCTTCCATTGGCGGCATGGTCAGTTTGTTCTGGCCGCTGAATCAGGAAACCGATGTGGCCGGTTACAACATTTACCGTGCAGAATCCGAACAAACTCCGCCAGCGTTATGGAACAAACTCACGCCTCAACTTCACAAAACACCTTCCTTCCGTGACGATCGCGTGCAAGTCGGCAAACAATATTTTTATCAAGTTACAGCAGTTGATATTTACGGAAATGAAAGCGCGCGCTCAGAGGTAAAGAGCGAAACCGTCAGTCCCTGATTGTCTTATCTAAGACAACTGGTTTGACCTTCCGGCCTTGAAAACATTGTTCTCCAAGGCATTTCGCAATTCGCCCGACAAGATATAATGCCTGCCTTATGGCGATAAAAAACAACAGATAAAAACAATCCATCATAGAAAGGGAGACTGCATGACAGCTCACACCAGCTTTTTTCAAAACGTGCTTGATTATGTGGATCGAGCCGCCGCTTTGACCAATCATCCGAAAGGGCTGCTTGATCAAATCAAACATTGCAACAGCGTTTATCATTTCGAATTTCCGATCCGTCACCCTGACGGCAGCGTCGAAGTCATCAAGGCCTGGCGCGTCGAACACAGCCATCACAAATTGCCAACCAAAGGCGGAATCCGGTACGCGCCGGAAGTCAACGAAGACGAAGTGAAGGCTTTGGCAGCGTTGATGACATACAAATGCGCCATCGTTGACGTTCCCTTTGGCGGAGCGAAAGGCGCAATCCAGATTGATCCCAAAAAGTACACGCTGGACCAACTGGAACGCATCACGCGCCGTTACACGCACGAACTGGCCAAGAAGAATTTCATCGGCCCAGGTGTTGACGTTCCTGCGCCCGATTACGGAACCGGCGAACGTGAGATGGCCTGGATTGCCGACACGTACATGGCGTTGAACCCAGGCCAGCTTGATGCGCTGGGTTGCGTGACCGGCAAGCCGCTGACGCAAGGCGGCATTCGCGGGCGCAAAGAAGCCACGGGGCGCGGTTGTTTTTATGCGTTGCGCGAAGCCTGTCTGCACGCCGATGACATGAAAGCTCTGGGATTGACCGCAGGCATTGCGGGCAAACGCGTTGTCGTTCAGGGGCTTGGCAATGTCGGGTATCACGCCGCCAAAATCTGCCGTGAAGAAGGCAACGCTTTCATCATCGCCATCGCCGAACGCGAAGGCGCGATTATGAATCCGAACGGTTTGAATGAAACCGCTGTGTTCCAGCATCGCAAAGAAACCGGTTCGATTTTGAATTTCCCGGGCGCGACAAATCTGGAAAGCGGCGCGGCTTTGGAATTGGATTGCGATGTTTTGATCCCGGCGGCGCTGGAAAATCAGATCACCGCCGACAATGCCGGGGCGATTAAAGCGCGCATTATCATTGAAGGAGCCAATGGCCCGACGACGCCCGAAGCCGAACAGATTTTGCTGAAGAAAGGCGTGCTGATTGTGCCGGACGTTTACGCCAACGCAGGCGGCGTGACCGTTTCATACTTTGAATGGCTGAAGAACCTGTCGCACGTTCGCATTGGACGAATGGGCAAACGCGCTGAAGAAGCCAATGAACGGCGAATCCTGAGGGCT
>CAYLJQ010000008.1:0-30289 GCA_964383955.1 uncultured Heliomicrobium sp.
AAGAGGTGCAAACTCGTTTTGATTTCAAAGGCAGCAAAAGCAACATCGAACTGGAAGGACAGGAAGCAATCATTCTGACTTCAGATGATGAGTACAAACTGACCAGTTTGAATGACATTTTGCAATCGAAATTCGTCAAGCGCGGCGTGCCCTTGAAAGGGCTGACGTACGGCAAGATTGAACAGGCGCTGGGCGGCACGGTGCGCCAGCGAATCACCTTGCAACAAGGTATTCCACAGGACAAAGCCAAAGAAATCGTCAAACACATCAAAGACACAAAGCTAAAAGTGCAGGCTTCCATTCAGGGCGATTTGGTCCGTGTCGCCGGCAAGGACCGCGACATTTTGCAGGAAGTCATCACAGCCTTGCGTTCGCACGATTTCGGCATTGATATGCAGTTTACGAATTACAGATCGAACTGAGGCGATGGTTGGTGGTCAGCGGTGTGACGCGGGTTGAAAGTTCAACCATCAACCAGGAATCACCAGCTACCAATCACGCATAATTATGGCAACACTTGTATCAGCATCTTCTTCGCGCGAAGCGACAACTGCCGGGCGCATCTTTGGTTTGATTGCCCGCGAAATGCAGCGGTTCGAGGAAGAATTCGAGCGGCAAGCCCGCACCAACATTCAAATCATCGCGCATATCGGGCGCTACCTGCATCAGACTGGCGGCAAACGTGTTCGCCCTGCCCTGGTTGTATTGGCGGCGAAAGTTTTCGGCGAAGACGTTGACGATTCCGTCATCAAAATGGCCACCGTGATGGAGTTCCTTCATACAGCGACTCTGGTGCATGACGATGTAATTGACGGCGCTGAAATGCGCAGAGGCCGCCGCGCGGTATCTTCTCAATGGGGCAATGAAACGGCTGTCCTGATGGGCGACTGGCTGTATATGACGGCGTTTGAAACCGCCTTGCAGCAGCGCAATCTGGATTTGCTGGACACGCTGACCGAAGCCACGCGCAGGATGACCGAAGGCGAGTTGATTCAATTGACGCTGATCGGCAACACGCGAATCACGGAAGAGCAGCATTTAGAGATCGTCACGCGAAAAACTGCTTATCTGTTCAGCGCCAGTTGCAAGGTCGGCGCAATCTTGCGCGGTGGAACGCCGGAACAATGTCGTGCGCTGGCTGATTACGGATTGAACCTTGGCGTCGCCTTTCAGTTGGTTGACGACCTGCTGGATTTCACCTCGAACGTGGAAAAGCTGGGCAAACCGGTTTTGAGTGACTTGCGCGAAGGCAAAGTGACGTTGCCGTTGATTCGCCTATTGCGTTCGCAGCCGCAGTTTTTCCCGCAAGTCCGTGCCGCAATGGAAGAACCGTTGGGGGAAACGACCCGCGCGCGCGAAGTGCTGGCCATCTTGGCGGAATCCGGCGAATTGGAAAAGGCCCGCGACGAAGCTTATTCTTATGCCGTTCGCGCTCAGGACTCTTTGAAGATATTTCCGGACAATCAATTCCGGCGGGCGCTTTCTGAAATCGCGCAATACATCATCGAGCGCGATAACTGATTTTTGATTTTGGATTCTTGATTTGACTGTCTACATCGGACGCATCGAACTCAATCCAAAACTAAAAATTCAGAATTCAAAACCTTATATGAATGACGCAGCATTGGCGGCGCTTCAACGGTCGCTAAGCGAATACCGTGAAGCAAAGCGGAAAATCCATCTCAAACTCGCCGACCTGGAAATGGAATCGGCCTCGTTGCGTTCGCAGCTTACGGAACTTGACGCAATGATCGAGCGGAACGAGACGGCGTTGCTGCGCATGCTGCTTCCGGCTGACAAACAAATAGCTTCCACCAGGACGCCGAACCTGCCGTTCGATTACAAAACCGCCGCTCACACAAGCTCTCACGACTTCACGGATTTTCGTTCTTCCGTCGAATCCGACATCGAAGCCGAAGTCGCCAAACTGGAACAATCTGAAAAATCCAGCAACGTGCGTTTCACAGACTTTCGCATTCCGCAGGCCGCCACAATTGTTTTGCGCGAAGCCGACGGCCCGCTGCACGTCAGCGAAATTTATCGCCGGATGGCTGCCGGAGGCTTTGAATTTCGCGGCCAGCATCAGTTGATAACGCTTGCCGTTTCTTTAAGCCGCAGCAAACGATTCCGCAAAGTCGCTCCTGGCACATTCGACCTGGTTCCTGAACAGTTGGCCGGAGCCGCTTGATTGCGGATTTGGGATCACGGATTGCGGAATTGCTCCTGCCAAACTTTCACACTCCTTAGCGTTGCTTATGACCGACTTGCCAACCAGCAATCACGAAATTGAAGTTAAACTGCGTCTTGACAATGTTGATGCGCTGACAAAAGCAGGGTTCGTTTTGGAAATCGAAATGCCTCGCCATTTTGAAGACAATTGGCTGCTGGATACTGAAAACAAGCAGTTGGGCGAAAAGCTGGCGGTGCTGCGCGTACGGCAAACAGGCGAGAGCGGCGTATTGACTCTTAAAGAAAAAGCCGCTCCTGATGCCCCTGCTTCACAATTCAAACAACGGCTTGAAATCGAAACCACACTGGACGATCCCGGTAATGCCTTGCTGATTTTTGAGCGGCTTGGGTTCCTGCCCTGGTTCCGGTATCAGAAATATCGCACTGTTTATCGGGCCGCGCTTCCCAGCGGCGCTGGACTTCACGTGATGGCGGACGAAACGCCGATCGGAAATTTCATCGAACTTGAAGGCGAAGAAGAAGCGATTGCAGAAGGAGTAAACCTGCTCGGCATCAGTCCTGCTGATTACGTGCTGGAAAGTTATTTGGCATTACAAGCCGCCGCATGTGCGCAACAAGGAAAACCATTCGGCGACATGACATTTTCTGGTGAGTGAAACCTGTTCCCTGTCACCCACCACCATCACCTGACTATGAAAGCAATGATACTGGCCGCGGGTTTCGGCACCCGATTGTGGCCATTGACGATAGGACGAACCAAACCTGCGATTCCATTTTTGAACCGTCCGCTGATTGGTTTCACGATTGATTACCTGCGCCGGTACGGGTTTGAAGACATCATCATCAATTTGCACCACGAACCGGATTCGGTTCGGCGGCAAATTGGCGATGGATCGCAGTTTGGCGTTCGAATTCATTATTCGGTCGAAGAGCCTGAAATTCTGGGAACCTCCGGCGCACTCGACAACGTCCGGGACCTGTTGAACAAGGAAACTTTCGTCGTGATCAACGGCAAAATCATTACGGATATTAACTTGGCAGCAGCGCTTGAAACCCATCGCCAAAAGAGCGCGCTGGCAACGCTGGTCTTGAAACCAAACCCAAAATGCGAACGCTTCAGCGAAGTCAAAATTACCGAAGATGGCCGTATTCAGGAATTCGCAGGCTTTCCCAACTCCCAACTCCCAACTTCTAACGCTCCCTTGATGTTCACAGGCATTCACCTGATGGAGCCGGAGATTTTTGAGTACATCCCGCGCGGCATATTTTCGGATTCCGTCAAAGACGTTTATCCGAAAGCAATGGCGGACGGAAAAGTGATCGCCGCGCACATCGCTGCTTCTGACAGTTCGTGGTTTGAATTGAGCACTTTGCACCGTTACCTGGAAATCAGCTTGGAATTTCTGGGGCGCGAAGGCCGTGATGTTGTAGTGGATGAAGGTTGCCAGATTGCCGATTCAGCAGAAATTGCGCGGTCGGTGCTGTGGAAACGCGTTCGCGTTGAAAGCGGCGCTCGCTTAACCAACTGCGTGGTTGGGGATGATGTGACGATTCCCGCTGGAGCGGAATTTGACCACGCGGTCATTGTTCGCGCTGATTCTGCTGCTGAAGCCGACCGCCCTGAAAAGGCGTTGCCAGCCGAAGTTGTGGGCGAGAATCTTGTCGTGAAAATCGGCTGATGCTACCATCCGCCATCGTTTCTGCTGGTTGTAAAGCTGGCTTTGCGGGCGTTCACCAAATTTGAATTCGTTTTTGCTGCGCCTACCCCTTAACTGAAAAACGATTTGCCCGCCGACACGACTGACCTAAAAAATATGATCGCTACTCAATCAAACAATATCCCTGCGTCCGAAATGCAATCGGGCGAGATGGCGAAAACAACCGGCGGCCTGAGCGAAAAGCGCGTGGTCATTTTTGCTGCTCGACATTTCGGCTTGCCAGTCAGTGAAGTTTTACTGCAACCGCTGACGCCGGACGCTTCGACGCGAAAATATTATCGGATTGCCGCTGCTGCTCGACCACAGGAAACGCTGATCGTCAGCCTGTACCCATCCCCTTTCAATCCGCTTGATAACACCTTTCTGGACGTCACCAGACTCTTCGAACAAGCCAATCTGCCAGTCCCCAAAATCATTGATGTTGCCGGAACCGAAGGCATCATCCTGCAGGAAGACCTGGGCGATGTCAGTCTGGCACAATGGCTGAGCGAAGCTGAAGAACGTGGTGATGCCGCGGGTGCTGAAAAGATGTTGCACCGTTCGATTGAACTGATTGCGCGAATCCAGGGTGCAACAATGCTGGCTTACACAATGAATTCCGTCGCCAGCCATTTGGCTTTTGACGAAGACAAACTCTTGTGGGAGCTGAACTATTTCTTCGATCATTTCTTTGGCAGTTACCGGCAACACCAATTTGCTGAAGAAAAAACCGAAGCAATCAAAAGCGAGTTGCAATCCATTGCTGCCGAACTTAGCTCTCGTCCTCGTGCCTTAACGCACCGCGATTATCACGCGATGAACTTGATGGTAGACGCCGCTGGAGAACTGCGGGTAATTGACCACCAGGATGCAAGGATGGGACCTGCGACGTATGATTTGGTTCCGTTATTGGTCGAGCGCCGTTTGCAGCCGGTGGACGAAGACTGGGTTGTGGAACGCCAAGACTTGTTCCTGAGCTTGCGCGAAAAGATGGGCTTGCCGAAAATCGAAACTGACGACTTTCGTTACGAATTCAACCTGATGACGATTCAGCGGCAATTGAAAGCCACCGGCACGTTCTCTTATCAAACTGCCGTTGTCGGACGCGGAGTGGTTTACGAAAAATACATCTTGCCTGCGGCGGCAACTGTGTTACGTGCAATGAGCAAAGCAGGAATAAAGGAATACCCTGCGCTCCGAAAAGCCCTGGAAAGCATGAGTTGAAAACAGCAATTCAATGAACCCGAAAGCTATCAAAATCAGTAAATTTCTCAGTCTCGTATTGCGTCACGAGCCTGAAAGAATTGGTCTTGCGCTCGACGCGGCTGGCTGGGTTTCAGTGGACGAATTGTTGGCGGCTTGCCGCGCGCACGGAAATTCAATCTCGCTGGAACAACTTCAAGAGGTTGTTGCCGATAATGACAAGAAACGGTTTTCGTTCAGCGAAGACGGATGTTTGATTCGTGCCAATCAAGGGCATTCGGTCGAAGTCGAACTAGGTTACGAAACAGCAATACCGCCTGCCAAACTTTTTCATGGCACAGCAGAACGGTTTTTGGCATCAATCAAAGAACAAGGCTTACTCAAAAGACAGCGTCATCACGTGCATTTGTCCGCCGACATCGAAACGGCAACCAACGTCGGTCAGCGGCACGGCAAGCCAGTCGTTCTTCAGGTAGAATCTGAAAAAATGCAGCAAGACGGCTTTGTCTTTTACCTTTCAACAAATGGAGTCTGGTTGACGGAACATGTGCCTGTTCCTTACCTGGTGTTTTTATGAAGCAAACTTATATCTCTGACATTTCACAACATCTCGGCGAAGAGATCACGATCAAAGGCTGGCTGTACAACAAACGTTCCAGCGGAAAGCTGGGCTTTCTGGAAGTGCGCGACGGTTCCGGCATCATTCAAGGCGTCGTGTCAAAGAAAGACGTCAGCGAGCAAACCTGGGAAAGCACGGAAAAAGTGACGCAGGAATCTTCAATCATCGTCACCGGAGTCCCGCGCGAGCATCCGAAAAAGCCGGGAGTGTATGAAATGGACTTGAAGACGGTTGAGGTCGTCAACCTGACCGAAGAGTATCCAATCACGCCGAAAGAACATGGCGTCGAATTTTTGATGGATCATCGCCATTTGTGGCTGCGGTCGCGCAGACAGCACGCCATCCTGAAAGTCCGCCACACGATCATCAAATCCGTTCGCGACTTTTTTGACAACAACGGCTTCACGCTTTGCGACACGCCAATTTTCACGCCTGCGGCTTGCGAAGGCACTTCGACGTTGTTTGAAGTGGATTACTTCGATGACGAAAAAGCGTATCTGTCCCAATCCGGCCAACTTTACAACGAAGCAACTGCAGCGGCCTTTGGCAAAGTCTATTGTTTCGGCCCGACCTTCCGCGCCGAAAAATCCAAAACCCGCCGCCACCTGACCGAATTCTGGATGGTTGAACCGGAAGTTGCTTACGCCAAACTGGACGACGTGATGGAACTGGCGGAAAACTTCATCAGCTACATTGTCAGCCGCGTGCTGGAAACCCGGCAGGAAGAGTTGAAAGTGCTGGAACGCGACATTTCAAAACTGGAAGCCATCGTGCCACCGTTCCCTCGCCTGCAATACGACGATGCGGTAAAGATGCTTCAGCAAGCGCATGCCGAAGGAAAACTGGAAAACCGGTTTGAATGGGGCGGCGATCTTGGCGCGCCGGATGAAACCTACATTTCTTCGCAATACGACAAACCCGTGATGGTGCATCGTTATCCGGCGGAAGTGAAAGCGTTTTACATGGAACCTGATCCACAACGTGCTGACCTGGCTTTGTGCGTGGACGTGCTGGCGCCGGAAGGGTACGGTGAAGTCATTGGCGGCGGCGAACGCATGTCTTCACACGAATTGCTGCTGCAAAGAATTCATGAACACAAACTGCCGCCAGAAGCTTTTGACTGGTATCTGGATTTGCGAAAGTACGGCAGCGTTCCGCACGGTGGGTTCGGCATGGGAATCGAACGATGCGTGACCTGGCTCTGCGGCATTGAGCACGTCCGCGAAACCATTCCCTTCCCGCGAATGTTGTATCGGTTGAAACCATAACGTTTTGCCACAAAGATTTACCCTAAAGATCTGAATGCTGTCTTCAGGCGAATGGATTGACCCACAGATATATTGCCTGAAGGCAGACGTAAACCGTCTCATTGCTCCCCTTGATCTTCCCCCAGAGGATCATTGCCCCATGGCTGTAAAAAAAGAAGACTCACAATTGCTGGGTTCGCAGCAATTTCCCAACAACGAATCACCGGCGAATCCGGCAAGTCCAAAACAGAAAGCTGTGATCATTGATACCTGGCTCAGCCAGTTCGAGCAGCGTATCGCACATGATTTTCAGCGCCGCACCGGGCTGGATTACACAACAACGATTGCCCAGATCATTGAAGCCGCTGAGCCGTTTCCAGGCATGCGCGTTTTGGATGCGCCGACTGGAACTGGAATTCTGGCCCGACAGTTTGTAGGAAAAATTGGCCAGGAAGGAAAGATCATTGGCGTAGATGAAACGCAGGAAAAAGTCGAAGAAGCCCGGCTGGCAGCGCAATCGGCGAAAGCAAGCTCGAAAACCGAATGGCGGATGATGCCGCTTTCTCATCTCAAGTTTGATAACAGCAGCTTTGATCTGGTCACGTCTGGGATGGCGTTTCACCGTTTGGATGGTGAACGCTATTTGAAAGAAATTCATAGAGTGCTGGTTCCCGGCGGACGGCTGTTGATCGCTGATGAACTTGCGCCGAAAATTACTCCTCACTCTTTGCTGCAATCGGTCAGGCGAAACTATTACCGTTATATTGCGCGTGATAACGCGGAAGCTGATGCGCATTTTCCTTCCAGCGAAGAAATGACGCGCATGATGCACGAAGCGGGTTTCAGCCAGATTGTGTTTCGCGCTTTGCGTCAACGCAGCAAATATGACCGCGTCTTTACATTGATTAAAGCTGTAAAGTGATTGAGGGAAAAACATGGATGTGCAAAAAAAGGCAACGATTATCGGGGTGCTGATGGACCTGGGAGCAGATCGTCGCGGCGTTGATATGGGTCCGTCGGCAATTCGTGTCGCAGGCTTGAATGAACGATTGGCAACGCTTGGTTTTGAAGTCACGGACGCAGGCAACATTCCGGTTCGCAACCCTGAGATGCTGCCCATTACTGACGGCAACGCAAAGTATTTGCCTGAAATTGCCGTCGCCTGCCAGAAACTGGCCGATCAGGTTGAAGCCGCGCTGGAAGCCGGTTCAACGCCGATTGTTCTGGGTGGAGATCACTCCATTGCCATTGGCAGCGTCGGCGGTTTGTCGGCGTTTCACCACAAACGGGACAAGCGAGTTGGCGTGATTTGGTTTGACGCGCACGGTGATATGAATACGCCGGATACATCGCCTTCAGGCAACATTCACGGCATGCCTTTCGCAGCAATTCTGGGCAAAGGTGCAAAGGAATTGACGGAAATCAGCGGCTTCGCGCCAAAAGTTTATCCCGAAGATTGCGTGCTGATTGGCGCGCGCAGCGTTGATCCCGACGAAGCCGTTGCTTTGAAAGCTTCCGGCATTCGCGTCGTGACAATGCGCGAACTCGACGAACGCGGAATGAGCGCTGTGATGGACGAAGCAATGTGGCTGGCTTCGCGGCGGACCGCGGGTTTTCACGTTACGATGGATATGGATTTCGTGGATCCTGACTTCGCGCCCGGCGTAGGCACTCCGGTTCCAGGCGGCCCGACGTATCGCGAAAGCCATCTGGCAATGGAAAAGGTCGCCGATTCGGGCAAGATGCTTTCGTTCGAACTGACTGAAGTTAATCCGGTGCTGGATGTCTCAAACAAAACGGCTGAACTTGGCGTGCAGTTGATCCTGTCGGCATTCGGTAAAAAAATTATGTGAACCGGGTACGCATTGCTTCCAGCGTGCGAGACTTGGCGGTTCGTCTATTGCTTCCGAAGGCGCGATTTGCCGAGATGCGCGCTGGAAGCTGCGCGCACCCAGAGGAGACGGTTTGGAAAACAAGCTTAGGGTTGGAGTCATTTTCGGAGGGCGTTCGGGCGAACACGAAGTTTCGTTGCGTTCGGCGGAATCCATTATCAACGCGCTGGACCGCGACAAATACGAAGTTGTTCCGATTGCCATCAGCAAAGCGGGCAAGTGGCTGGCTTCCAGCGAAGCGACGAACCTGTTGCCCAGCGCGGTGATGACAAACGCCGATCAGCACGTGGCGATTTTTGGCGATCCGACCGAAAAGGGTTTGGCGCGATTTACTGGCCAAAACGAATCTGGCAAGCGCGATACACTGGACGTGATCTTTCCCGTTCTGCACGGCACGTACGGCGAAGACGGCACGATTCAGGGTTTGCTGGAAATGGCCGACGTGCCGTATGTCGGTTGCGGCGTGCTGGGTTCCGCCGCCGGAATGGACAAAGTCGTAATGAAGCGTTTGTTCCGCGAAGCCGGGTTGCCCATCGTCGAATTCGTTCATTTTCTGCGTTCGCAATGGGAAGCCGACCCTTTGTTGATTGAATTGCGTGTAGCTGAAGAAATCGGTTTTCCCTGTTTCGTCAAACCGGCCAACCTGGGTTCTTCCGTCGGAATTTCTAAAGCGACGGACGCCAAAAGCTTGAATGCAGCAATTGCCCTTGCCGCGAAATATGACCGCAAGATTGTCATAGAACGCGGCGTTGATGCTCGCGAAATCGAGGTCAGCGTTCTGGGCAACGACGAACCAATCGCCAGCTTGCCTGGAGAAATTGTTCCGCAATCAGTGGAGTTTTACGATTACCAGGCGAAATACATCAGCGCCGACGGCGCGCGGCTAGTGATTCCGGCGGAACTCAGCCAAGAACAAACCACTGAGATTCAACAACTGGCGGTGCGCGCGTTTCAGGCGATTGACGGTTCAGGATTAGGGCGCGTGGATTTTTTCCTGGAAAAAGAAACTGGAAAACTGCTGCTGAACGAGATCAACACCATGCCCGGTTTCACTTCGATCAGCATGTACCCGAAGCTGTGGGAAGCCAGCGGGCTTAGTTACAGCCAGTTGATTGACCGGTTGATCGAACTCGCCTTTGATCGTCACCGCGAAAAATCGCGCAATGTGACCAGCTTCGGCTGAGCTTTGCGGCGAGCAAGTTGGAAAAAGAAAGGGCGGCATTTAATGCCGCCCTTTCTTTTTGATTGCCGGTTCAAACCTAGTTGCCGGGTTTGATCGGGCGTGATGGTGGCGCTTCGCGCGAAGGTGGCGAAGACGGTTTGTCCGGCGCACGTTCGCTTCTGGATGGGGCCGACTCGCGCGAAGGCGGCGGCGATGAAGGCCGTTCCGGCGCGCGTTCGCTTCTGGACGGAGCCGATTCTCGCGAAGGCGGCGGCGATGAGGGCCGTTCAACCGGACGCGATGGTGGCGGATCGTACCGGCGCGGAGCTTCATTGCGCGAAGGCGGTTCGCTTTGCCGAGGTGTTTCGATGCGTGACGGACGATCTGCATCGCGGTTCACTTCGCGGTTTGGCGTCGAACGCGGCGTATCAACAGAATCGCGGGACGGATTGCTGCGCTCGCTTTCCGGCAAACTGCGCGTCGGAGCCGGAATGCGGTCAACAGTTCTGTATTCGCTTTCACGCGGTTGACGGTCCGGGCGAACGATCTGCCCATCCTGAATCCGGCTTGACGATGCAGAATTACCGTCTGCGTTGCGAATCGGAGCGCTTCGATCCGGCGACACAGTCCCCCGACCATCACGAGCTGGAAGCCCGCCAACTTCTGCTCTGCCCGGAACACCCGTGCGATCCAATCCAGGCACTGGGCGGCGTTCAATCACAGGAGCTTCCAGTCGGCGAGCGATTTCGGTTCGTTCGACTTTCAGTTCGCGCGTTGGCGCAGCCTGCACAGGTTTGAACTCTTCGCCGCGCAACATCGTCGGCAAAGAGCTATCTACTTGTTGCTGACCGGCTCCACGAGGAGGAGCAGGCGGCAAAGTAATTTCATTTGGCGCTTTGATGTCATTTTGCGTGACGATCACTCGCCCATTATCGAACTTGCGTCCATCCATGACGCTGACTCCGCCGGGAGCATTGTAATTGTCCAGCGAGCGCGCATTGATAATCGTCGTGTTGTTGACAATGGTGGTGGAACCTCGGCCGCCGTAGTACCGGTCGCGCGGACCCAATGGACACCAGCCGTACCAACCAAATCGTCCATCGCGATACCCGTCACGATAGCCCTGGTTGTAACCGCTGCCCCAGCCAAAAAACGCGACTTGATGCGGTGCCCAGCCCCAGCCCACTGAAACGGTTGGCACCCAGCACCAACGGCTGCGATACCAGGCCCAACGCCCGTAATGATAGGGAACCCATCCCCAAGGTTCGTACGAAACCCACGTCCAGCCCCAGCCGGAATAGTGCCGCCAGTAACCGGCTCGATAAGGTGCCCAGCCGACGGCCACGCTACGCGGCGACCAGACCCAGCCGTAATCCGGCGATTCGTACCATTCACCGTAAGCATCCAGATCGTAAACGCCGGGAACGGCTACGGGAATGTAACGCGCACTGCGGGAATTTTCGGCCCGCGAAGACAGATCATCATCGCGGCGATCATTCCAACGATCCCAATCGTCTTTGTCATCCAGCCGTGCAATCTGGAAGTAATTGGCATCACGTCCGTCAACGACAATGCGGCGGCCTTGTTTGACCGTCACTGCGCCAATATCGCGGTTGTAAACTTCAGCCTGTCCGCGCCGGACAATGACTTCGGTGGTTCCGTCATCCTGCACGTTGATGCGGTAACTGCCTTCTTTCAAAAACGTGACGGCGACAATGGGCGTGTCCACTTCGAAATAGACCGAATCGTCTTTTCCCAGGTCGTTCGCGTCAACGACGCTGAACTGACGGCGATCCAGGCTATCCACGCGAAACGTCGCATTTCCGACAGGCAACGCAAATTGAATTGTTCCGTTGTTGAATTGTGAAAACCGCAGATTGGAGTTGCGGTCAATGCGGATCAGGTTGCGTCCGCTGATTTGAACTTCGGCTCGACCGCCAGGACCGCTGTAAATCTGGTCGCGTTCATTCAGCGGCAGGTTTAACGAAGCGTCATACCAGTTCTGGCCATCGCCGGTGCGCTGATAACTAACTTCACCTTCGATCAAGCTGATGCGGGCAACACGTACAGCCTGGTCTTGCGCGACAACCAGCGTGAACAGGGAGGTCAGGAAACCGATCAAAAGTGCCGCACGCACCAGGCGGCGGCTTGCAAGCAATTCTGAAGCAGTGGGAAAGAGCATCTTTTTCCTCCGCGCAAAATCGAGGTCTTTCGCCGAAACCCCGACAGTTTGTTTTCAATCTCTTCGGCAGATCGTTTGGGGTGAGCCGTTGGAACAGCAAGATTTATGCCTTGTTTTTACCTTTTTCAGAAGCCGCTCTATCAATGGTTTCAACCACTTCGGTGATAAGTTTATAACTGCGGAAGAGATTCTATACTAAATCGGTTAACAGGACTGCATTTGGCTGACGGTTTCGTATAGCGCGAAGCTTAAGGAAACGGCTGAATTTCAGGCTGAGCCACGCTGATGGGAAAACTGGCCCAACCTGAAATTGAAAAATTCGCAACAATCGGCAGATTCCCTGCTTTTACTTGATTGCCACGGTTACCGGATTGGCTTTTTGATCATCCACCATCACATTTACGACCACTTCGCCAAACCCGTTCAATTGCCTGGGCAAGCGCAAGTTGATTTGATCCAAACCGCTAAAATCCGGTTGCGGGCCAATATAACTGACTTCAGCCAGCACATCGGCAATTCGGACATCAATCATTGAAATATCCGCCCGCCGTAACCCGGAACCAAACATGATCAAAAAAACCTGGTCGGTTGGCGGGCCAAGATCAATTTCCGCAGGGACAAACTTGTTTTGCGCTGGATCAAAGCGCGCAGCCGGTTCATAAGTTTGTGAACCATCGGCCTTGATCCGCAAAACAGCCGCAGCCGGAACGCCTTGTCCGTTGGCATTGGCTGTGAACAATCCGGCAGCAATCGTCAGAAGCTGAGTCCGCTCCGTTGCCACATTGCCCAATGAGTTGACGATCCTGACAGTTGCCAGTCCCGGCTCAACTCCCACGGGAACCTGATAATTGACTTGGCTGGGAGAAACAAAGAACAGCGGCGCAAGTGATTCTCTTCCTGCCGCATCGGTAATCTGCACCGTTGTTCCGGCCAGCGAAGTGGGCAGCGGCAGTGTGTTGGCAATTTCCGTTGCCGTTGCCAGATCGGTGCCAAAGGCCGTCACGATGGATTCACTGGCCAAACCAACGCGTTCGTAATCCGCTGCGGAAACGCTTGTCACAGAATTACCGCAAAGGGGAGACGGGACTTCCTTGATCAGCCGCGATCCCCACGGACACCAGTGATTGCCGGGGAGAAAATGCCCGCCCGCTTCATCCAGAAAACTTTCCGTGTAGGCAATGCTGGCGTCACAGACTTCAATCGCGGAAGCGAAAAAATCTATGGTTTGCGGATCAAGGTGATAGCTCCACGGCGGATTGTAACAAGCCGCTTCTTTGACGATCTTTCCGGCGACATGCGGCATAGATTGATCTTTACCGCTGATGATGTCGCGCGCTTTTTGAATTTTGACCGAATCGGTCAGTTTAATGGTGAAGGTTTCCTTGCGTGGTTGAATGTCTATCAAAAAGTACGCTTCGTCAGCGACAGCATTGGACCGCGAAGTGGGATTCAATTGTGATGAGAGCACCTCTTTGCCTGACGATGGCGCAATTGCGCCCCACAACATCGCCAGACACAACATAAACAGAGCAATGGTTCGTATCTGTATTTTGAGTCTATTCATAATGTACTTCTCCTGATTCGTCATCGAAGCGAAAGCGATGGTCAGACTCTCACTGACTACTGGGGAATGCTTATCCTTGCCTCGAATGCTTTAGCTTCATCGCTTTGTTTCCGTGACCTGTAAACCCATCAGTGCGGCTTCCGATGTCGGCGGAGGATTCCTGGCTGCTCTGTTGTGCGTTTCTGAAGAGCAGTTTCCAGTCATCCTCTTGAGTTTTTCCCATCAACATCCAACACGATTGATCTTTGCCGCAAAAGTTTGATGGCCTCGTCATAGGTTCATTGGCTTTCCATGTTCAATGCGTAAACTTTCCGACAAATGCCGTTACATCAGCCGCAAATCGTTCCGGTTCTTCCCACTGGGGCGCGTGCCCAGTGCCGGAATAAATCACAAGCTTTGCGCCCTTGATTGCGGTGATCAGGTAATCTTGATCCTTTCGCGAACAAAACAAATCCTGATCGCCCCAAACAATCAGCGTAGGCAATTTGATTCGGCTGAATTCCGATGAAAAATCCGTTTCCATCAATCCCGCTATCGCAGAGCGCCAGACGCGCGCGGGAACTTTTTCGCTCTCTTGCACGGCAGCATCCAGAAACGTAGCAGGGATGAGTTTGTGCAAAGTGCTTTGTTGAAATTCGCGCACAAACTTGGAATCAACCGGATCAGCCATTTTGCTGATCGTCGTATCCCACAGTTCTTTCACTCCCGCGTGGCCGTGAACCGTCCTAAAAGCCCCAACCAGCAACAATCCCGATGCGCGTTCGGGATGATCCAGCACGAATCGCAGCGCAACCTGACTGCCCATCGAATGCCCGACAATCACGGCGCGTTTCAATTTCAGCGCATCCATAAACGCGGCCACATCCGCCGAAAAATCTCTTGGGCGATAACCGGACGCCGGACGTTCGGAATCTCCGTGTCCACGTTGCGACAACGCGAACGCATGAATGTTTTTTGGCAAATGCGGCAACACCAGTTCAAACGACCGCCAGGAATCTGTGTACCCGTGCAGCAATATCACGGGAATTCCAGTCGCATCTCCTTGTTCGGCGTATTGCAGTTTCACGCCTGTGCGGAGCATGACGGATTGGACCGAGGGCGCTGCGACGCCTTGTGGATCTTCCTGTTTTGCCGATACGTCAGAAACCAGCAGAAACAAAACGAATATGACGATAAATCTGATTTTCATAGGTTTCCTCACACACATATAGCTATTTGCAGGTGCGTCCGACTTCTTGATTTGGTGTGACAGGTTCAGCCCCTGTCACACACTGAATGTGCGGGTCGCACTCGACTGAAAACCGCTATATAAATTGCAGAATGCACCCTGTTTTGATGCGGCCTTCTGCAGGATTCTGCTTAACCAGATAGAAGCCGTGATTGCTCGATCAGCAAGCACAGCTCCTGTTATTTGTGGCTCTCAAACGAACTGCTATGGCTTTGGTCTTGGCACTGGCCTGACCACAATCCGCTCTTTTTTCTTCAAGCCCTCTTTGATTTCGTCAAAGTCAGGACGCGGTTTCGGAGTAGGCGCTGGCGCTGCTTGATTGGGCAACGGATTAAAGCTCGCCTGCTTCCGGATTCCGATGGAAGACCGCGTTCCGTTATGAATCACACGGACCGTCAGGCTGACATCTGCCGAAACACGTGATGGTCCGCCAAACATTTTTTCGCGCGCTTCGTTCGATATGCCAAGCAAGCCTACCGAAACTGAGCTGATGTTCGGGCTTGGCGTTTGCACCACTTTTCCGCTTTGCCCGTTTCCGCTCAATGAAACATTCAGTTCATACCCTTCGATTCTGGCGCCGGGTTTTAGACCCGTCAGCGACCAACTCACTTTCAGAAAACTCGGCGGGTTTTTCGCTCCGACAACCGAAATCTCTGTCAGACTGAATTTGGTATCGAATCCCTGTGCTGATAACCGGGCAGGAAAACTCCCGCTGATCATGAGTATCGCCAGCAAAACTATCGCTTTTGAAACAAATTTCTTGTGAATCATTTTTGAATCCTCCTTCTGCCTTGTTGAGTAAAGCAGCCAGTTACTGTTTCTTCGCTATGTAATAGTTGTTGATGATGTCGTGCGGAAGCCGTTTCGCTTCGACATTGGCAAACCCGGCATCCGCCAGCATTTCCTGCGCCAGCTCTTCTCCCCAGGCCGCGCCAAGCCCAGCGCCGCCCTGTGCCAGCGAAACCGTCATGCAATGCAGACAGGAAATCGTGTACATATAGGGACTCAGCGGATTTTCCAGATTCTTGTGAACGTGGCTTGACCCGCCAATGTCCTGCATCAGAAATACGCCGTTTTCGTTCAAGGCACCCGCAATGGCTTTCAACACCTTTGCCGGATTCGCCTGGTCGTGAATCGCATCAAAGGCTGTGATCAGGTCAAACCGAAGCTTGCCGCCAATTCCCGCAACGTCTTTCACTTCAAAACCAATGTTGTTCAGACGCTGTTGCTGGACTTCCAGAGTTGCAGGGGCAATGGCTTCTTCCGAAAAGTCGTAGCCAGTAAAGCTGCTGTTTGGGAATTTCGCCGCCATCTGGATCAATGCTTTGCCGCGTCCGCAGCCAACATCCAGAACCTCAATTCCACTGCGAAGTTTTTCCGTCAGCCCCGGAACCAGCGGAAAGATGTGATCGAACAATCCGGCAATGACAGTCTGCGAACTTTCTTCAGCCATGACTTCATGAAAACGCGGATAGGCCGAATAAGGCACGCCGCCGCCATTGCGGAAACATTCGATAATTTGATCTTCGACCCCGGCTAGAACCGGAATGAACTGCGCCGTGACTGCCAGATTGTTTGGCGAAGCGACACGCGTCAGAAACGCTGCATGTTCGGCTGGGAGCCGATACGTCCCGGTTGCATTGTCGTATTCGACGATTCGGCCGGTTGCCATTGCTCCCAGCCATTCGCGCACATACCGTTCGTCCAGGCGGGCGGCGGCGGCAATTTCCATGCTTGTAGCGGGCGGCAGCGTGCTCATCGCATCAAACAATCCTGTGCGATGTCCTATGCTGGTCATCAATGCCAATGCCGCATTGTTGAGCATGCCGATCATTTGTCCGGCAAATTGTTCAGCTCTTGCTTCATTCAAAGTTGCTTTCGCTGGCAAAGTTGCTTTCGCTGGCAAAGTCGCTTTCGCTGGCAAAGTCGCTTTCGCCGACAAAGCCTCTTTCGCTGGCAAAGTTCCTGTTTGTGACATTTTTCCCCTTCTCAAAAAAAAGCAGCACCGCAGTTTTGACGTGCAGTGCTGCACGGTTTCAATCATTTCGAAACAAGCTGTTGTCAGTTCTGGTTGATCCGGCACTTACACTCCAACCCATCGAATCTGCCCAGATGAACCACTTGCGTCTTGCCAGGCTTCAAATCCGAGCGCAGTCTTTTAACTGTCTCAGCGCCGGTTGTCTGGTCAAAACTGATCTTCGTTCCCTTGGCGATTACCTGATCGGACTGGTTGGTGATCGTGATCAATTTGTTGCCCGTGCCCACATTACTGACAGTGCAAACCAGACCGGCTTCACCTGTGTTAGTGGCATCGGCAACGTAAGCTTCTGCGTTTGCAGAAACCGAGTTGAAATTGAACAAGCCGGTTGCAACCAATGCGGTTAAGATCAACGCGGCGGCGATTCGCCAAGCTTTTACTTTGTTATATGTCGTCATAAACTCCCTCCAAATTTTTATTTGTTTTCGTTTTGCGCCAGCGTTTGGCGCGGGCCGAAAAGTATTCACAAAGCGCCGAGAAGTCTTGAGAAAGAACTCAAACGATTCTCAAATCGTTCTCAAAGGGGGTTTTCAAAACGACTTCAAACGATTTTCAAACTGTTTATGTCTTTGTCTGGCAAACACTTTTACGATTTTGACCGGTTTCGCATTGACGCGAACGAGCGCGTGCTGATGGCGGACGGCGAAATCGTGACACTGACGCAAAAAGCCTTTGACGTGTTGATGGTTCTGGTTGAACGGCGCGGTCAGATTGTCAGCAAGGACGAATTGATGGAGTTGGTTTGGCCGGACACCTTTGTCGAAGAGGGAAATCTGGCGCAGAACATTTACACGCTGAGAAAAGTTCTGGGTCAGACCAACGACGGCCAGGATTTCATTAAAACGGTTCCCAAGCGCGGGTACAGGTTCGCTTTGGACGTCAGCGAACACCGGGATGTTCAGCCAGATTCAGTAATTGAAAAACCAGCCATTTTGAACGTGCCTGCAAAAACACCGGTGCCATATTCCGTGGTGGTTCCGTTTCCAACAGAACATCGCGGAGCAGTTCTCCAACCAACTCAAGACAGTTGGGGCGAATCGCTAAGCCGTCACAAAATGTTGGTTGTGACGTTGGCTGTGCTGCTGATTGGATCGGTTGGCAGCCTGATTTGGCTGGGAAACTCTTCTGGATGGAATCTGTTTTCGTCGGATTCCAGCACCAAACTGAATATCAGCAATCTGACGACGACTGGAAACGTCGCGTGTTCGGCGGTTTCTCCGGATGGAAAGTTTGTGGCGTATGCGCTGACCGAAACCGCTCAGCGAAGCAGTTTGTGGTTGATGCAACTGGCAACCCTGAATGTTCAACAGGTTATTGCTCCGGCGGAAGTTCAATATCACGCGCTGACGTTTTCGCGCGATGGGCAGTTCATCTATTACGTAGCCCGGGAAAACAATTCGACCCGCACGCTGTTTCAGGTTTCGGTTCTCGGCGGCGCGTCGAAGAAATTGCTTGAAAATGTACTGACCGCTGTTTCGTTTTCGCCTGACGGCAAACGGCTCGCCTTTCGACGATCATTCGACGAACGACGCGAAGCCGCTTTGTTCACCGCCAACGCCGATGGCAGCAATGAAAAACAGCTTGCTGCCGTTGCATATCCGAATTCGTTTGGCGATCCGGCCTGGTCGCCCGACGGAAATGTGATTGCCTGTGCCGGTGGCTATTCGGAAGGAGGCGCGAATATGGAAGTCGTCGCCGTTCGCGCAGACGATGGAGCCATCAAATCAGCTTCGGCGCAAAAATTCCGCTGGATCGGTCAGCTTGCGTGGCTGCCGGATTCCAGCGGTTTGATGATGGTCGCCAGCCGTGATCCGGCAGAGCTTCGCCAGGTCTGGCGGCTGGATTATGTAACTGGTGAAACGCGCCGCGTAACCAACGACAATAATCATTACAACCGCTTGAGCCTTTCGGCAGACGGCAAAACGATGGTGGTTTCGCAGCTCAAACAAGTAACCAACATGTGGATGATTCCGCGTGAAGACGCCAGTCGTGCCGAACAAATTACCTTTGGCGCGGGAGGCTATAGAGGCAGGCTTTCATGGACGCCGGACGGCAGAATTGTTTACGACTCCGAAGCAGCCAACGCTGCAACAATTTCCGTGATGAATGCCGATGGCAGCCACCAGAAACAATTGCTGGGCGAACAACCCAATAAATCTTACGCGGGACGTTCGTATGTTTCGCCGGACGGGCGTTATGTTTTGTTCGCATCCGATGTCAACGGAACCCGGCACATCTGGCGCATGAACGCTGATGGCAGCAACCCGGTGCAGCTTACGAATGGCGATGGCGAAGATACGCCGCATTGTTCCCAGGATTGCCGCTGGGTGGTGTACACAAAACTGGAACGCAAGGGAGCTGGCCGTCCCACCATCTGGCGTGTTTCCATCGAGGGAGGATCGCCAACCCAATTGACTGAAGACTTTACGATGTATCCGGCGGTTTCGCCGGATGGGAAGGTGATTGCCTGCGTGCAGTCAGCGCCGAACGAACCCGGGCGGGTTGCCATTTACCCATTTGAAGGCGGTAAGCCGATCAAAATTTTTCCACGGCCAATAGACGGCACTCCGCTGATTCGATGGACGCCCGACGGACGATTTTTGACTTACGATGAAAATCCTATCGGCCCCGCTAAATTATGGCTTCAATCGGTGGAAGGCGGCGAACCAAAATTGCTGACCGAATTCGTTTCGGATCGCATTTTCGGTTTCGACTGGTCGCCCGACGGAAACCGGTTAGCCGTGGTGCGCGGCCTGTGGTCAGCCAATATTGTTCTGATCAAAGACTTTCAATAATCAGCCACGCAAAATTTTGCGCCCCGGCCTAACGCTTTCTTTCAGGGACCGATCATCATCACGCCTTGCCCGTCGCTGAAAATTCCCGCGATGCAGCCGGTCATCAGCGTCGCCAGCGTCGCCGCCAGCAACGCGCGAAACCCAAGCGCCGCCAAATCGTCTCGACGCGACGGAGCCAGCGCCGCGGTTCCCCCAACGAAAATTGCAATCGAAGCCACGTGCGTGAATCCGCACAAAGCGTAGGTCAAAATCACGACTGTGCGCGGATCGGCCAGTTGACCGCTGGCCACCATTTGCGCCAACTCCTGATACGAAACCACTTCCGTTAACAGCACGCGTTCGCCCAGCAAGCGACCTGCTTCGGCAATATCCGGACGCGAAATTCCCAGCAAAGCAGCCAATGGATAAAACACCCAGCCCAGAATTTTGACGATGGAAAGCGGTTCTGAAAGCCCCAGCCATTGGCTTGGCAAGCCGATGAACTTGTCCAGCAGCGCAACCATTCCTAAACCCGCCACCAGCAACGCGGCAATTCCTGCGGCCAGTTTCATGCCGTCCATGGAACCTTCGATAATGGCGCTCATTAAATTGCGGGAGTGTGGAACCTCTTCTTCTTTGGGAATGCTGGTGGCGGTTTCGGGGATTTCGGTTTCAGGCAGCAGTAGCTTGGCCATGACGATGGCGGCCGGAATGGCAATTATCGAAGCCGACATCAAGTGCCCGGCAATTTGCGGAAATTTGTCGCCCAGCATGATCACGTACAGCCCCAACGTGGTTGAGGCCGCCGTTCCCATTCCCGTCGCCAGCACGGTCAGCAATTCTGATCGCGTCATTTTTTCCAGGTAAGGCCTGACAACCAGCGCCGATTCAACACCGACAAAGATATTGGCTGCGCTGGAAAGCGATTCTGCGCCGCTGACGCCCATCGTGCGGTGAAACAGCTTCGCGAACAGCCGCACAATGAATTGCAGAATTCCGAAATGGTAAAGTGCTGCGGCAAATGCCGAAAAGAAAATGGCAATCGGCAACGCCTGAAACGCCAGAATGAAACCAAGCGGTCTTCCCTCCTGCGTTTTGCCGGTGGAAAGCGGGCCGAGCAAGAAATCCGACCCGGCTTTTGACGCATCCAGCAATGCCATGACGCCGTCATTCAGCCATAAAAATGCCTGCCTGGAACCGGGCAATCTGAAAACCAGCAAGCCAATCAAAAGCTGTAAGCCCATTCCCCAGGCAATGGTTCGCCAATTCACTTTGCGGCGGTTGGCGGAAAACAGCCAGGCGATGGCGGCGAAAACAAAGAACCCCGCCAGCGAGATCAGATGATTCATCAGGTGTCCTCACTGAATTGTTATTGAGTTGTTTCGGATGATTTCTTGCCTGTTGCAGCCACGTATGGGAAGCTACGGCTTCATCTTTGTTACGGTACCGGGAGCGGTAGCAACCGGGTTACCGTAACACTTTCCATACAAACCCGGTCGCTACCGCTCCCGGTACTGCACCGTTTAATCCTTGAGAGGCAAAAAGCGCCGTGATTCTAAAAGTCTTCGCCGATAAAAGCCAACTTGGCCAAGCAGCCGCCGCACAAGCCGCATCCGCCATCATTCAATCCATTTCCGAACGCGGGCAAGCGCGCATCATCGCCGCGACTGGAATGTCGCAATTTGAATTTTTGCAGGCATTGATTGCCACTCCCGGCATTGATTGGGCAAAGGTCGAAATGTTTCATCTGGACGAATATGTTGATCTGCCGATCACGCACCCGGCCAGTTTTCGCAAATACCTGCTGGAACGATTCATCGAACCTGCTGGCCTGACCAATTTTCATTTGCTGAATGGTGAGCGAGATCCCAAAGACGTTTGCCAGGTTATTGGCGGAATCATTTCCGAAGCGCCAATTGATATCGCGTTTGTCGGCATTGGCGAAAACGGCCATCTGGCATTTAACGATCCGCCTGCCGATTTTGACACCGAAGCTCCTTACATCGTCGTCAATCTGGATGAAGCTTGTCGCCGCCAACAAGTGGGCGAAGGCTGGTTTGCCAATTTGGATGAAGTTCCGAAGCAGGCGATTTCGATGTCCGTTCGTCAAATTCTAAAAGCGGAAGAAATCATCTGCATTGCTCCCGATGCCCGCAAAGCCGAAGCGATCCGCAACTGTTTCGAGCGCGAAGTTTCACCGATGTATCCGGCTTCGGCGCTGCGCACACATCTGAACACGACGATTTACCTGGACGCCGCAAGCAGTTCGCTGCTGACCAAACCCACAACTGGAAACTAACCATGAAAAACTTTTCCCGATTGTTCGCCTTCGCAATTTCGTTGTTTGTCGTTGGTTCAGCTTTCACCGTCAACCGGCAACAAGCTGCGATTCAGCAGACGATCAAAGTCGGCATCATCGGTACGGACACTTCGCACGTTCCGGCGTTCACCAAACTCCTGAACGATCCCAAAGAGCCAGGCTACATTCCGGGCGCTCGTGTTGTTGCGGCGTTCAAAGGCGGCAGCGCGGATGTTGAATCCAGCCACACGCGCGTTGAACGCTTTGCCACGGAAATTCGCGATAAATACGGTGTCGAAATTGTCGCTTCTATCGAAGAATTGCTGACCAAAGTGGATGCTGTGTTGCTGGAAAGTGTGGATGGCCGTCCGCATCTGGCGCAGGTTCGCCCGGTGCTGAAAGCCAAAAAGCGAGTCTTCATTGATAAGCCATTTGCCGCCAGTTACGCCGATGCGAAAGAAATTGTCCGGCTGTCGCGCGAAAGCGGAACTCCGTTTTTCAGTTCCTCCAGCCTGCGATATGCGGCCGACATTGTTGCGCTGAAAAATAAACTGGAGCTTGGCGGCATCGTTGGCGCAATGTCATTCGGTCCTTCACCGACCGAAGCCCATCATCCGGATTTGTTCTGGTACGGCATTCATGGTGTCGAAACTTTGTTTACGTTGATGGGCGCGGGCTGTGAATCCGTCGCGCGAACCAATACCGCCGGAACAGACGTTGTCACCGGCAAATGGAAAGATGGCCGCATCGGCACGTTTCGCGGCATCCGCGACGGCAAACAGGATTACGGCGCTTTCGCGTTTGGAATGAAAGCCAACGCCGGAACGACGCCGCCAATGAAGGTGGATTACCGCGATCTGCTGGTCGAAATCATGAAGTTTTTCCAGACCGGCGTGGCTCCGATTCAGCCCGAAGAAACGCTGGAGATCATGGCGTTTATGGAAGCCGCCGATTTGAGCAAAGCGCGCGGCGGCGCTCCTGTGATGCTGAAGGAAGTTCAGAGCAGGTAACAGTACCGCGCGCGTGAGCAAGCGGTTTCCCGATCAAACAGCCGCTTGCTCACGCGCGCGGTACACACCAAATTACCGCCGTTTCCACGCAAACCATTTTTTGAAAATCCGGCTGACGTTGGGCGACAGCCGCGTGCGGTTATAAACATCGCCAATGCGGCGCAGCACTTCGGCCTGTGTCGGGTAAGGATGAATCGTGGTGGAAAGCGCGCTCAGTTTCAGCCCGTGCGTGATGGCCAGCGTCAATTCGCTGATCATTTCTCCGGCATGTCGAGCAACAATCGTCCCACCCAGACTCTTTCCCGTCTTGCGGTCGTAATGGACGCGCGCAAAACCTTCGGTTTCGCCGTCCAAAATTGCCCGGTCGTTGTCGTTGAAATCTTCGGTGATCGTCGCAACGTCAAAGCCAGCCGCCCGTGCATCCGCTTCATAAAATCCCACATGAGCAATTTCCGGATCGGTGTAGGTCACCCAGGGCATCACCAATTGGCTGGCTCTTGCCCGGCCAAAGAACAGCGCATTTCGCAGCACCGTTCTGGCCGTTGCGTCAGCCGCGTGCGTGAATTTGAAGCGCGAACACACATCGCCAGCCCCGTAAATCTTCGAATTCGTCGTTCGCAGAAAATCGTCAACCGTCACGCCTTCTTTTGAGTATTCGACGCCCGCCGCTTCCAGATTCAAGCCTTCGACATTCGGCACCCGGCCAGCGGCTGACAAAATCAAATCACAAATGGCTTCGTGCTGAGCTCCGGCTTGTTGATAAACGACCACTTTCTCAGTGCCGCGAACTTCGACGCGAACAATTCTCGCCTGGTTTTCGATTCGCACTCCTTCACTGAGCAACTGGCGATGAAGCAACTCTGCGGCGTCGCGGTCTTCGCGCGGCAAGATGCGTTCAACGTCATTAAACACAGTCACCGCGCTGCCGAATCGCTGAAACGCCTGCGCCAGTTCGCAGCCAATCGGCCCGCCGCCAATGACAACCATTCTGCGTGGCAATTCGGTAATCGTGAAGATGGTTTCGTTGGTATAACAACCCGCTTCCTTTAATCCTGGAATTGGCAGATCGGCGGGCCGACCTCCGGTTGCAATCACGGCTCGATCAAATTCCAATCGCCGCCCGTCAACTTCGATTTCCGTCGGGCTGGCAAAGCGCGCATCACCAAGGAAAACTTCGACGTTGTATTTTTCCTTCATGCGTGCGGCAGCATCGTTGAAGCTGATTTGCGAACGAAGTTTGCGCATCCGCTCCATTGCGGCAGCAAAATCAATTTGCGGTTCAGCCGGGAGTTGAATGCCAAACTCTTTCGCCAGCCGCAAATCGTAAACCGCGCGCGCCGCACGAAGGACCGCTTTCGACGGCACGCAGCCTGTCACCAGACAATCTCCGCCCATCAACACGCGTTCGATGATGGCGGCTTTTGCGCCGAGTCCGCCTGCGCCGCCCGCGCTGACCAACCCGGCAGCGCCCGCGCCAATCGCCACCAGATTGTATTTGCCGGTTGGAGTTGGGTTGACGTGATTCGGCGGATGGCAGTTTTCGATCATCAACCGGTCGTGAGGATCACCGGCCAAAGTGACATGGCTGATCGCGTCATCCTCAATCAGAGTTTTCATCGTGTTGAATCCTGTAAATCCTGTCCAAAAGTTCCGTGCTCCGGTAAGGCTTCGATGCTTTCCTGCTCGGCTTGTGCCAAAGCTTTTCTGGCAGTTCGCGTCACCAGAACGACAACGGCAACTGTCGCCAGCAATCCGACAATTCTGAGTACAAGCTCCCAGGTTCCCACACCGCCTGAACCGGCGCTTAAAGCGTCGCGCGCTGTCGCGCCAATGTACACATACAGAAACGTCCCCGGCAGCATCCCGATCAAATTCGCCATCACGTAAGAACTGGTCCGCACTGTCGTCAGCCCCAACAGGTAATTCAGCAGCGTAAACGGAAACGCCGGGCTGAGCCGAACCAGCAAAACCATTTTGAATCCTTCGCGGCCAATGGCCCGATCAAGCGCGGAAAACTTTGGATTGCCCGCCGCCCACAATGCGACACGCTCACGCAGAAAAGTTCGTGTCAGCCAGAAGGCGCCCAGCGCGCCCAGATTCGCGCCAATCACGACAACCGCCAGCCCTTTCCAGAAGCTGAAAATGCCTGCGGCTCCGATTGTCAGCACGCTGCCCGGAATCAGCAGCAAAGTCGTTGCGACGTACAGCAGCACATAGCAAATCGGAGCAAACGCGCCTAACTCTTTGATCGAGTTTTGCAGTTCGGTCAGCCAAATGCCGACTGGCAAAGAGCGCAGCAGGATTCCGAGTGCGACAACCAACAATACTACCAGCCATAGCTTCTTACTTTTCATGGCTTCACCTTTCGGCCAGATTTATCAATGCCGCGCCAAGAATGCGTTTCTGCCTTCGTTCCTGAATGAATGCTACAGCTTTCAAATTTCCGCGTTTCCAATCTTTGCCGAGCATGACTGTCGTTTCTGTCTCGAACGGTTTGGTCGAACTGGCGACGCTTCCCAGCGAACGCAACTCACGAACGACTGCCGTGTGGTTTAACTTCCGCCCGGTATTTTCTCCACGCACAACCTGTGAGGAAAGATTGGCTTCGGTGATGGCCAGCAGGACCTCGGCAATGTCGCCGGTGCTAAGCTTCGGCAGTTTCGCTACGCTGACTTTCAATTTGACGGTCGAAGGAGTTTCCGCTTGCGCAGAATCAATTGTGACTTCGGCTTTGGGAATTTTTGCCAGCCGTGCAATTGCCGTCCGGGCTTTTTCGGAATTGCTGCCAATGAATTCGGCTTGGCCATCTACAACCATTTGCGGGGTGTAAACGCCGTCGTTGCTGAACACGCTTGCATAGGCTCCTTGGCGCGCGCTGAACGCTTCCGACGAAAACGGATCAGACCACCCGATGTAATTCCAGTAATCCACGTGCTCGCTCAGCGCAATGATTTCTGCCCCGGCAACCGGTTGCGCGCTTTCCAGTTCCGCCAGCACCTTATCGGCGGGCGGGCAACTTGAACAACCTTCCGAAGTGAACAGCTCAACAATGACTGGCGATCGTTTGCCTTCAACAGAAGGCACCTCAACTTCCAAAATCTCCGCTTCCGCGTTTGCGACGGAAGACGCTGACGACCAGTGAATTGGACTCCGAAACAATTTCGCTCCAGCCAGCAAGGCAATCAGCAGAAACAACCCCGCAGCAATCGCAATTTTCATGTACGGACTCCCTGTTGATATAGGTTGAAACATGTCGGGCAGGTTACGCTGTCATTCGTTTGACGTCTGTATGACAACACTCAATGTTGCCTCCGCCGCCTTGGATAACGCAGCCGGAGCTATAAATATTCCCGATCTTCATAACACCAGCCCCATTCTTCACCGGGTACCAAAGATTTGATCAGCGGATGGCTCATCCGCTGATGGTGTGCAGTGGCGTGTTTATTTTTTGACGAATCACAACAGCCGACGTGACCGCAGGTCAGGCACAATCGCAAATGCACCCAGGTGTCGCCCGAAACCAGGCATTCTTCGCAGCCGCGCGCGCCGGGCACCACCGGACGGATTTGATCCAGATGGGAACAAACGCTTTCTGAAACGGTTGGAGTGAACGTCACAGTCGTTTCGGTATCCACCGTAAAGCTGACGTTCTGTGGTTGCGGCAGGGAATTTCCTTCGTCGGACTTTTCTTTTCTCACCGGCATGGAACATTGCGCCATCTTGTCCAAATGAACCTGGCAAACGACGGGCGGTGTTTCGCCCTTTTCCGGCTGATGCAACAAAGCGGCATATCCGCTGCTGCGGATGGCTTTTTCGTTGGCTTCAATCTGTTCCGTCGGGATTTCGTAATGCTCCATCACTTCCGTGAAAATGCGCGTGATGCTTTCCATCTCTTCGGCAATCGCGCTGTCCACACCGGCTTCAATCAGTGGACGCGCATCACTGATATAGCGTGTTCGAACCACGATCCGCATTCCTGGGTTCAGCGTTTTGGCAACCGCGACAACACGATGCGTCATGGCCGGGTCGTCATCGGCAATCACCATCATCCGTGCGCGTTCAACTCCGGCGTGTTCCAGAATGTTCCGCTTGCTGTAATCACCGCGCAGCACATTCAGACCCGCGGCGTCAGCTTCGTTCGCACCGCCCGGGCTGAGCGTTGTAATGATGTAAGGAATGCCTGACCCGCTCAGCACGTGAACCAGCCTGCGCGCCGCCTGCCCGTATCCCGCCACAATCACATGATCGCCAAGCGTTTGAAGCTGTTCCGGCAGCGGCGTGGCTTCCATTCCGGCAACGGCTCTGGCGGTGGTTTTCTTTTCAATCTTGCCCGCCAACCGCGAACCGATCTGCATCAGAAACGGCGTCAGCACCATCAGGATCACGGTTCCGGCGATAAATGCCTGCGAACCGGCTGCGTCCATCCCCGCTGGCGTCAAACCGACTTCACGTCCGGCGCGTTCTAGCACGAAGGAAAACTCGCCAATCTGCGCCAGCATCAGCGCCGAAGCCGCCGTCACAGGCAATTTGTATCCCAGCGCTTTTACGCTCAAACCGGTTGTGACGATCTTGATTAACAGCGTCGCGGCGATGACAGCCAACGCCAGCGGCAGGTTCATCACCAGAAAGCGCAAATCCAGCAGAATGCCGACCGAAACAAAAAAGATTGCACTGAACAAAATCTGCAGCGGCATGATTTCGCCCAAGGCGTGATGGCTGAACCGGCTTTCGCTGACCAGCAACCCGGCCAGGAATGCGCCCAGCGACAAACTGACGCCAGCCAAACTGGTCAAGTAAGCCGTTCCGAAACAAATGGCGATAACCGTCAACAGAAACAATTCCGGCGAACAGGTTTCGGCAACTTTCTCCAAAATTTTCGGCATCAGCTTGCGCGCAAAAAACAGCACCAGAAAGATAATGGCCAGCGCTTTGCCCAATGCCCAAACGATTCCAAGCGCCGAACCTCCTGTACCGCTGAGCATGGGAACCAGCAGCACCATCACAATGATCGCCAAATCCTGAAAGATCAGCAGTCCCAAGCCGACTTGCCCTTGTTCGCTGTTTGTTTCGCCCCGGTCGCCCAGCACTTTCAGGACGATGGCCGTGGAACTGAGCGCGACCAGAAAGCCCGTGAACAGCCCTGCACGCCAGTTCACGCCAAACAAAGCCAGCAGCCCCATTGTCGCCAGCGAAGCCAGCACAACTTGAAGTCCGCCACCCACGAAGATCAGGCGTTTGATGCTGGCCAGTTTTTCCAGGCTGAATTCAATACCGATGGTAAACAGCAACAGGATGACGCCAATTTCGGCGGCGTTATCCACCAGTTCCCGATTGCTGACCAACCCCAACGCGTGCGGCCCGATCAACACACCGGCCAATAGAAAGCCGACAATCGGCACCAGCCGCAGTCGAAAACTGATGTACGCAATGACTGCTCCGGCAACCATCAAGGCAACGGCGTCTGTCAGGTAAGCCGGAACCGCTCCGGCTGCAAAGAATGTCGGCAAATTCATCGTCTAACTTTTCCTCGAATTGATTCTTTTCATCGTGACCGGCTTCGATCATGACGTTTCCCCCAGATGTGCGGCAAGCTCAATACGCCACCGAATCAACGGCTTGATTCAGGCACGATAATCCATGCGCCTTTTTTTTCAGATGATTGAGACTGGAATTTTCGAGAAGGGCATTCTTTGGGTTGATTGCCGATGGCTGCAATCGGGCGGCACAAAGAAGCAGCGTTTTGTTTGCTGCCGGTTTTACTGACATCAGAAAACTCCCCGGCGGAAGTTTTCTGATGTCAGCATGACAAATTTACTGTTTGCTGATTCGCCAAATCGTGGTGCCCGCGTCGTCCGCCACCAACAAGGAGCCGTCGCGAATAACGGCAACGCCCACTGGCCGGCCATAAACTTCGCCCTCCTCTCCGCCAACCAGAAATCCCGTCAGAAAATCTTCGGGGCTGCCGGCTGGTTTGCCTCCGGAAAAAGGAACAAAAACAACTTTGTAACCCGACAACCGAGACCGATTCCACGAACCATGCTGCCCGACAAAAGCGCCGTTGCGATATTTCGCCGGAAAAGAACTTCCGTCATAAAACGTCAGTCCAAGCGAAGCTGTGTGCGCTCCCAAAGCCTGATCCGGCACGATTGCTTTGCTGACGAATTCCGGCTTTTGTTCTTTGATGCGCGGATCAAGATGCTGCCCGAAATAACTGAATGGCCAACCGTAAAACCCTCCATCTTTCACGCTGGTGATGTAATCCGGCACCAGATCATCGCCAAGCTCATCCCGTTCGTTCACCGCCGTCCACAACATATTGCTTTCTGGTTGCCAGGACATACCCACGGGATTACGCAACCCGCTGGCAAAGATGCGCTCGCCGCTGCCATCCGGATTGATTTCCAGAATGTTTGCGCGCCGCACTTCGTATTCCATCCCATGTTCTGCAACATTGCTGGCGGAGCCGACCGAAATATAGATCTTCGTGTTGTCTTTGTTGGCGATCAGATTCCGTGTCCAATGGTTGTTGTATCCACCTGCGGGCAAATCCAGAATTTTTTGCCCCGGCTGCGTAATGACGGTATCGCCTTGCTTGTAAGGGTAGCGCCACAGCCCATCAGTGTTCGCGACATAAAAATAATTTCCGATGACCAGCATTCCGAACGGCTGATTCAGCTTGGAAAGAAACTCCGTTTTCACCTCCGGCACGCCATCCTGATTGGCATCGCGCAGCAGGACGATCCGGTTTGGACTTGGATCCAGCCGCTGTGACTTATCAATTCCTGCGACTTTGGCAGCCAATCGTTTTGGAGCGCTGACTTCGGTATTGGCTTCAGCAATGAAAATGTCCCCGTTTGGCGCAGCGTAAATGTTTCTGGGATTAACCAGGCCATCAGTAAACTTGCTGACGACAAATCCTGCGGGCGCAACAGGCGTCTTTTCCATCGGCCAACCGATGACTTTGCTTCTTTTGGTGACGGATTCCGTGGCATAAGGCGCTGGCAAATCAAGGGTTCCGGATGTTGTCACGACTACATTTTCAGCCTTGGGCTCGTTCGGCTTTGAGGGCTCTTCACAAGCGGCAAGTAATGCACCAATCGCTATAAAAAATGTGAGGCCATAAATCGTCGTCAGTTTGTTCTTCTTCCACTTCACTTTCATTTCGGCTCCTCTGTCGGGTACTG
>CAYLJQ010000009.1:0-29847 GCA_964383955.1 uncultured Heliomicrobium sp.
CACCGAAGTCGAACTCCGCGGTGGTTCCATCAAAAAACAGATTCGCATTTTTAACTCCTTCAAAATTTATCCACGAAGAAACACGAAGAGTCACGAAGAAGTTTCAATGTTTTCTTTGTGAGCCTTCGTGTCACTTCGTGGATGAGATTCAGTCTTGTCAATTCGCGCAATTCTGAGCGCGTAAATTTCTCCGATGATGGCCAGTACGACTCTCACGCCGAGCATCACGCCCAGTCCCCACGTATGCCAAAGAAAACCGCCCAGAATCGGTCCCACCATTTCGCCCAAGCCTTCGCCCATACTTAGATGGCCAATGACTTGCGCGCGCCGTCGCCGGTCATAACCGGACAGGCGAGCCATCAACGATCCCCAGGCTGGCCTGAAAGCCGCTTTGCCCGCCGCGTCGACGACGCTGCCCGTGGCCAGGCCCGGAAAGGTAGGAAAGAAAAAGAACATTGCCGAAGAAATCGTGTTGGCCAGCCCGCGAACCGTCAGCGCCAGTTTGTGGCTGACATTGTCGGCAAACCATCCGAAGGCAGGCCCGGCGACCACCACCACGACAATTGTGATGACGTAAATGAATCCGGTTTGCGCTTCGGTCAGATGCGCGTATTCCGTCGCCAATACCGGAAACAGGTTTGAAATCATTTGTGCCGTGCAGGAAATCAGAAAACCCAGCACGGCAAATGAAAAGATCGAAGCGCCAGTTGATGGCTGCGCAGTAGTTCCTGTTGCCTGGCTGCCGCCATCAGTTTTTTCCTGGTCGTGGTGATGGATTTGCGGTTCCCGCACGTAGCGGGCCACGACGAACACTGGCAGGCAAGACAGCACAAACGCGGTCAAAAATACCGCCGAGTAATTGTCCAGCATCAGCGCCAGCAAAAACCCGCCTGTTGATTTGCCAATGGCGCTCGCCGTCTGTTTGGCCGTGTTGTACCAGGCGAAAGTCGAAGCGACGGATTTCTCTTTGGCATTTTCGGCAATCAATGCGTTGACGGAAGGTTCGCGTAACGATTCCGCCATCCCGTGCAGAAAGCGCGCCGAATAAATCTGCCAGGGCGACCCAGCCAGCACATACGCCAATGCGGCAAAGCTTCGTCCGATAATTGCGATTGTATAGGCTCGTTTCAGGCCGATTCGGTCTGCTGCCCAACCCATCAGCGGTTTGAACGATTGTTCCGCTAACTGGTTCAGCGAAAGCAGAATTCCTGTTTCCGCCAGACTCAACCCCAGTTTTCGATATGCAAAGAGCGGGAGCGCAAAGCCAATGACGCCGGAACTCAGGCGCGTCAGAAATCCTTCGGCCAGCAGCGCGAGCAAAGAGGGAGGGATTGCGGGACGGCGGGATTGAGGGACAGCGGGATTGAGGGATTGAGAGACTCCATTTGAATCTGACACGACTTCCTTTTCTTGCTCTCTGTCCCTCATTCTCTCCGTCTCTCCATCCCTCTATCTCTCCGTCCTTCTTCAGACCGGTGTTTTCAGCGACA
Organism: uncultured Heliomicrobium sp.; assembly: GCA_964383955.1. Lineage (GTDB taxonomy): Bacteria > Acidobacteriota > Blastocatellia > RBC074 > RBC074 > RBC074. The sequence continues at coordinate 1,491 of CAYLJQ010000009.1, forward strand.
CACGCCCACGCGCGTATTCGTCAATGTAATCGGCGATCAATCCGGCGGCGTTCGGCACACCTTTGTAACCAGGGAAGTAGTTCACATCCACAACATACGGCCCACGGTCGCTTTCGATAATGTCCAATCCGTACAAGCCCAAGCCGCAAACTTCGCCCACGCGCTGAGAAATGCGCCGGACTTCTTCAGTGATTTCTCCGTGGCGACCGGCGACGGAAAAGCTGTTTTCGGAAAACGCTTTGCGAACACCTTGCACCTGATCGCCGACGCAATAAATTTTCAAATCTTCGCCGGGTCCAGGAATCGCTTCCTGGATAATCATCGGCGTCACAGGCTCCGGAATCTTATCAATGTCTTCCGGCGTGCGGCACAGATGAACGCCTGCTCCGCGATGCCCCATGTGCGGCTTGATAATTAGCGGATGTTTTTCCAGCAGTTGCTTGGCCAAGTTCAGATCATTGCTCACCCACGAATCCGGCGCAGGGATTCCGGCCTGCCGCAGCAGCTTTGACGTAATGATCTTGCTTTGAATCAGCGAACACGACTGATATGGGTTCAGCATGTTTGCGCCCTGCGTAAACAACACGCCCGCCAAGGCCAGCGACAATTCCGTGTGCGATTTCAGCAGATACAAATCGGCTTCGATTTTCATGGTGTCGGGCCGTTGCAGAATTTCTTCGGCAATGTCTTCGGTGACAGTGTACCCGCGCCCGCGCAGGATGTCGTAACACTCGACCAGCACAGGGCTGGGAACAGGCGGGACTCGGCGAACAATCATAAAATGCAGTTTCATTTCATCTCCAGAGAGTTAGTAAGCCTAATCACCATCGGATTGTTCAGGTGATTCAGTTGTTTGATCAAGATCGATATAGCGTAACAAAAGCTTGCCAAGAGGTGTGGTGTTGTGAGACGAGATTTTTAACCCACCAGTTTTTTCATCAAACTCAGGTATTTCTCCTTTTTTCACACGCTTATAAGTAGGTTTCAGGAGGCCAAGTTCGATAAGTCTATCTTTATAGCTATCTCTTATTGCACCTTTGTCGAAGTTTTCTTGCGGAGAGCCAAATGCTCGGATTATCGGCATAAATAATGTTGAGTGCTTTTCTGAGAGGTCTCGCTGCTGTTCCGAATTCAATGCGTAATACTGTAGAACAATAATTTCGGCATCATTCAATTCGCCTAGGAGCCGAAGTAATTTCTTCTTTCCAGTAGTTTCAAGTGCTTCTTCTGTTATCCCGTTTTTCAATAAAGAAGCTATGTATCCTCTTCTTTCATCCGACGCTGCCTTGGCTGCTTGCAACACACCATCTTCAAATAAATCAGTAAACTCTTGAGAAACCATTTTGGTTTTTAACAGATCTTCCTCAATGTGACTGACTTTCTGGTTTAAGACTTCCACGAAAAGCTTAATTCGATCTAGTCGTTGATTTTGTATGCGTGATGCTATGAGCTCGCCTGTAAGTGGCCCGATGTATGGGATGTATGGTAAAGCGCCAACCAATGACTTCACCAACATAGATTTGTAATCATCTCTGTTGTTATCCAAGTCAATGTCTTGGATATTGTTCAAGATGCTCATTTTTTCAGGCATAGATCATCTTTACCGAAAAGAATAAATGTGATTGCTTAAGAGTTCTGCCGCATTCGCCACGCCTTTGAATCCCGGAAACGTATTGATGTCCACCACGAATGGTTTGCCTTCGCTGGTAATCACATCCACGCCGTAAAGTCCGACGCCAAACGCTTTTCCACATTTCAACGCAATTTCTTTCATTTCGCCGCTGACCTCAAACGGTTCGCCGAGCTTGTCTTCCAGCGTTTTCGGTGGCCAGACACGGCGGACGCCGAAAACTTGTTCGCCGATTACGTAAAGTTTGTAATCGCGCCCGTCGGGTTTGTTATATCGCTGCGCAAAAAACAATCCTTCATCGCTGGTCACGCCTTCTAGTTCGTCATCCGAATGGATGATTTGCACGCCACGCCCTTGCGAAGCTGCCCAGAAGGGTTTGACGACCAGCGGGCCGTCTTTCAATGCGTCCGCCAGAAAGCCGGAATGCGCAGCGAAAAAGGTTTCCGGCAAGGGAACTCCGGCGTCGAGCAATAGCTTGGTCGAAATGATTTTGTCGCGCATGGCGACGACCGTTGGGTAAGAATTCAGGATTTTTGCTCCGGTGGCATGCAGCACTCCGGCCAGGCTCAGCGCGGTTTCGGTTCCTGATTTCAGCAGGTACAGGTCGCAATCGTTTTTGACTTCGGCGACGTTGATTGCCTGGTCGTCAGGGTAAATCTGTTCAACGATGATGCCGCGCGCAGTCAGCAACCCAATCGTTTCCTGCATGACTGAGCCTGTCTTGGTAGCTTTTTCGCGTTTGGTGATAACGCCAATTTTCATTCGAGCTTTTCGACAGGATTTACGGGATTCAACAGGATGAACAAAGCGGCTTTTTCCAATCCTGAAAAATCCTGAGAATCCTGTCTATTTCCTTTCCGCTTTCTGGATGACGAATTCTGCTAGCCGTTCGTTTGCCGCAGGCACGTTGGTGTAATTCGGGTAATCGTTGATTTCGATGATCAGCACGCCCGCTTCGGTTTCGATGCAATCCACGCCGAACAAATCCAGGCCGAATAATTGCCCGCATCGGCGGCCAAGCTCTGTCAGTTCAGGCGTGATTTCCGCCAAACCTTCTTTGGCTTTGTCCATTTCGGCGGTGGCATTGAACGGAGAGACTTTTCGGACAGCCCAGATTTGATCGCCAATGCCATATAGCTTCAGGTCGTAGCCGTCAGTTTTGAAATATCGCTGCGCCAGCGCGACGGGTTCCGGCCAATCGGTTGCAGCCAGTTCCGCAGGCGAATTGACCACAAGCAAACCGCGCGAGTTATCGCCAAAAATCGGCTTCAAAATGATCGGGTAATTTTCGGCAGGAATTTCTTTGGCGAGCTGTTCAATCGTGGCGAAATACGTTTCCGGAATTGGCAACCCGCTCCCGGCCAGCGCGATGGACATCTGGGCTTTGTTGTGGACGGCGGAAATCGCGGCTTGGCGATTGATCGTCAAACAGCCGCCGCGTTCTGCCCAGTTCAGCAAGCCCAGCAAGCCCCAGCTTCGCCCGCGCCCGACAATCACATCCAGCCCGGCAAACCAGCGGTTGTCGCCCATCCGGTAAAATGCTTTTTGGGGATCAATAATCGTGACGTGGTGGCCTTGGGCGATCAGTTCATTGCTCAGGCCGGTTGGCTGGCTTTGTGCCAGGTAACGAGCTTCGGCAAGAACTCCAATCTTGAGCGGTGATGGCATTGTACGGATTTCCTCTAAAAGGCTGCGGCAGGCGAATCAGCAGCGGTCAAACACTTGGTAAACAACGAGTTGAATTTTCAGCAGGGGTCGTCACGTGGACTGGTACAGCGCGGCGATTATAACCGCGAGCCAAAGCCGGTCAAGAAAAATGTCGGCTTAACTGCTGAGCATGTGTATACTTCGCGCCGTTCTCAGCTTCAAAAAAAATGCCGTGGGGCAGGAAGGTAGTGTTAGGAGAGATCACAGGATGAGCATTCGTGGGGAAATTCATCTGACTTTGAACGGCGAATCCCGTTACGTAAAGCTGGAATCACAGCGAATCACCATTGGGCGTGGGCCTGAAAATTCAATTTGTCTGCCGGTGTCTGTCGTTTCGCGGTCGCAAGCGGAAATTATTCGACTGGGAAATGACTTTCTGCTGCGCGATCTGGGTTCGACCAACGGCAGTTTCGTCAACAACGTGCGGACGACCGAACAGGTGCTGGCCGATGGCGATGTGATTCGTTTCGGCAACAACGGGCCGGAGCTTGCCTTTAGCCTGATCGAAAACGAAAGCGGCGAAGTCATCTCACTTGACGCTCAGCCGCGAAACACGACCGCCGGATTGCTTTCTTCGTTGGCGGAACGGCTGGCTGACATGCCCGGCGACGTTTGTGAAGAAGCCAGCGTTCGACAGCTTCTGGCCGAATCCAGCCTGAATAAAGGCGACCACGATTCCGCTCTGGAATTCCTGGTTAAATACAACGACACAAAAAATCTGATTGGTTTGCCCACCGCGTTTCGAGCGAGTGTGTTGCTGTGGCTGGGGCGTGTGTACCTGGAACGCAAGCAGCTTGATCCGGCGATTGAGGCGATGCAAAACAGTCTGGCGTTTTATCAGCAGGCTGAGAAGGGCAAAGACGATGAAACGGGTTTGGCCGCCGCGCATGCCGGTTTGGGACGGGCACTGGTCAACAAAGGCGATTTGCTGGCCGCGCGCGATCAATTGCACAGGGCAATTTTGGCTTCCAGGGCGGCGGGCAATTTGCGTTGGCGTGCCGAAGCACATTACCTGCTGGGCAAAGTGGACTGGAAGGAAGGCGATTTTGAAGGCGCGCGTTATAACTGGGCGCGCGCTGCGCGAATGGCCGAAGAAACCGGCGATACACTGCTGGAAGGCCGGATTCAATTGCAGCAAGCTTTGATCCTGTACACGGAAGGCAAACTGAAAGAATCGGTGCCGGTTTATAAAGCCGCAATCAAACAGATCAAAGAAACCGGAAATGTCCGATTGGTGCTCAAGGCTTACAGCAGTTTGTCGCGAGCGATGGCGCGATTGGGTTCGTGGCGGGCGGTGGAAAAGTTGCTGGAAGACCGGTTGCGGCTGGCGCGTGAATACGGCCTGCCAAAAGCCGAAGCCGTGGCGCTGACTGATTTGGCCGAGCTAAAACTGCTGCAAGGATATGTCGCCGCCGCCGAAGCGGCCATTCAACAGGCGGTTCAGCTTCACGGGCAGACGATTTATGCGCGCACGCAGCGGATTCTTGGTCGTGTGCTTCACGCAGACCATGAAATCGCTTTGGCCATCGAAGCGTTTGAAAAAGGATTGGCTGCTGCGCGGGAGCGCGGCGCAATCGAAGAACAGGTTTTGATTGGATTTGATCTGGCGCTGATTCACGCCGAACTGGGCGATCAGGAAAAAGCCCACCAGCAACTGGAATCCGCCGAATCCGCCACGTCGCTGGACCCGGCGTTGAATTTGATGGCGCGCGCGCTATACACGCGCGGGCAGATTCACGTTTTTGCCAACGAACTCAACGAAGCCAATCGCTGTTTCAGTCAAAGCCTTTCGATTTTCCAAACCATCAGTGATCCGTATCGCACAGCGCTCAGCCATGCGGCCATCGGCGAATTGCGGCTGGCGCAACGGCGACCTGAATCGGCCCGCGCACATTTGGAAGAAGCCCGCGCCGCGTTCGCCAAACTGGGAGCGATGCCGGAACTTCGCCGCGTTGAAGCCAAATTGATGACCACCACACTTTCGGATGTGCAACCGGCGATGACCTCGGTTTTGCCGGTGATGGGCGGTACAGCGAAATTGTCGCTGTCTCATCAGAGTTTGACTGGCGGTTTGCAAACCAAACCCTTGACCGGGGTCCAGCGCGTTCTGGTTGCCGTTGCCAACGAAGAGTTAGCCGCGATTTTGCAACGCGGCTTGGAAGTCGAAAACTACTTGGTCGAACGCGCACAGGATGGCCGCGAAGCCTTTGAACGCGCCACGAACCAGCGGCAGGGATATCAATTGTTGTTGCTGGATGCGTTGCTGGAGCACAAATCGGGCTTTGATCTTTGCCGCGAACTTCGCAAAGCGAAACGCGAAACGCCTGTGATCTTGCTTGGCGGACGCCAAGGCGTCGAAGACAAGATTGAAGCTTTGCAGTCGGGGGCAGACGATTTTCTGAGCAAACGAAATTTGGTTTTTGAAGAGCTGCTGGCAAAAGTTGAGGCTTTGTTGCGGTAAGCCGCAGTAGACAGGATTCACAAGATTTTTCAGGATTAAGCGCAAATCCTGAAAAATCTTGTGAATCCTGTCCATTTTCAGATCGGAGAGAGTAAGTGCGAGTCATTATTATCGGAGCAGGAAGAGTCGGGCTGGGCGCGTTGGGCGTCGCGTTGAATATGCAAGGGCACGAAGTCGTGTTTGCGGCTCGGCGGCTGGAAATCGTCAATTCCATCAACCGATTTGGGTTCGATGTGGTGACCAAAGGCGCAGTGGAAACGACCGCCGAAGTCCGTGGCGTTCGCGCCGTCACTATGCCCGGCGAAGCCTTTGCGCGCGAAGTCGCTGCTGCCGATCAAATCTACACTTCCGTCCGTCCGGACAACTTGCCTGAAATTGCCAACGCGCTGGCCGAAGCAATTCTTTACCGAATTAAGTCGGACGTGAAACGTCCTCTGGATATTTTTTGCTGCGAGAATTTGAAGAATGCCGGTTCGCAGCTTGAACGGCTGGTATTTGCCGGCATCCCGTTTCAGTTTGCACAGGGAGTCGAAGATTGGGTTGGGTTTAACGCGGCGATTTCCGACCGCATTGTTTCAGGCCAGGAAACGGACAAAATCGGGCGGCAGGTGATTACCGCCGACGCGACAGGCGATGTGCTGTTTGACACTTTGCAGGTCAAAGGAGATTTTGACGTTCTGCCACCTTTCAAAGGGGTGGACAACTTTCCGGCCAGCATTGAAGAAAAGCTGTACATTCTGAACTGCGGCCACGCGGTTTGCGCATACCTTGGCTATCAGAAAGGCTACAAATACATTCACGAAGCGATGGCCGATGAAACGATCAACCGAGCCGTCGTTGGCGCAATGCTGGAAGCGCAAAGCGCGTTGTTGTCGAAACACGGACGCACGCTGCATTACGGCAACCTGATCAATGAAATCCTGGCCAGTTTTTCCAACGCTGCCTTGATGGACACCATTGCCCGCGTAGGGCGCGATCCCATCCGCAAACTGCAAGCTGACGACCGGCTGATTGGCCCGGTCAAACTGGCGTATCGGTACAGCATCGAACCGACGTATCTGATTCAAGGCTGCGCCGCCGCGCTGAACTTCGCCGGGGAAGGCGATGCCCAGTCCACAGAGCTGCAAAAGCTGGTCAAAGACCGGGGGCCGGAACACGCGCTGGATTTTGTTTCGCAGCTTCGCCCGTGGAATCCGGTTTCCAAGCTAATTCGCGAAGAGATGCGGCGGCAGGCGCAAAATTGAATCAGGCAGTTCGTAGTGTCAGCAACACAATTTCCGGCGGGCAATCCACGCGTGTGGGCAACAACACGGTGCCGATGCCGCGCGAAGTGTAAATTTGTGTGTTGTCTTTACGGTTCAGGCCGATGATGTACTGCTGGCCGTAAGCTGAAGAAACGTGCGGCGCTCCGGCCATCGGAAAACGAATTTGTCCACCGTGTGTATGACCGGAAATCATCAAATCAACGCGTTGGTCTTTGGCGGCGAACTCTTCGATGAAGTCGGGATTATGAGCCAGCACAATGCGCGGGGCTTCGCGTGGAATGTCGTGCAACAATTTTTTGATGTCTGTGGTGCCGTAATACAAATCGTCTGTCCCGGCCAGCCATAATTTCTCTCCGCGAAGCTCCAGCCGATCCAGCCCATCAATCAGAACCGAACATCCGGCGGTTTTCAGCGCGGTGGCGACCGACGAAGCGCCAACATAATAATCGTGATTGCCCAGCACCACATAAACACCGACACGAGCGCGCAACCCGCTCAAGACTTCGGCGCATGGACCGATATATTTTTTGCCGCCGTAAGTAAAATCACCGGTCAGGGCGATAATGTCCGGTTGCAGATTGTTGACGATTTCGACACAGCGGTGAATGTAATCCAGCCCCGTATAAAACCCGTGATGAATGTCTGTCAGTTGCGCGATGGTCAACCCATCGAAACCTGGCGGCAAGTCGTTGAGCTTTACATCAATGCGGGACACTTCCACCGATTGCCGCACGGCGCAGCCGAATCCTAAAACGCCCAGGCCAATGGTGGTGACTGAAGCCGCTGAAGCTTTCAACACATCTCGCCGGTTCCATTGGCGAGGTTTTTTTTGCAAAAAATCCGGCAGCCGGTTCATCGCCCATCCCCTTTCAAAAGCTCTGCCTGGGAAATGTACAGCGTCACTTTCGCCAGTTTGAAGGTGAAGACGATCTGCAAGTTTGCATCCACCGTTTGGCCATTGAGTTCGGCTGGCAAAAAAGCCAGCCGTTTAACGGCTTCGACCGCGCGTTCGTCCAGCCCTTGTCCCAATCCTTGTTCCACTTTCACCTTTTTGATTTTGCCGTCGCGTTGCAGCATTGCGCTGATGACCAAATCACCTTCAATCTTTTTTTCGCGTGCTTTGGGCGTGTATTCCGGCAAATAAATGTGCAGCAATTGCGGGTTGCGGGTCGCGGGTTGTGGCGTCACCGTGTTGCTGGGTTCAACCGGAGCGGCAATGGTTGGTTCGACAGTTGCCACCGCCGGAGCAGGGGAAGCGCTTTGCGGTGGCCGGTCGTACGATTCCACGCGAATAGTCAGCGTTTCAATTACATCCAGAATGTTGATGTCCGGGCCGAGTTTTCGTTCAGGCGCGATCCGGCTGATTTCTGTCGGCAGTAATTTTTCCAGCACGAAAAACCGGTCGCGTATTCGTTCGATGCTGACCACCCGCCAACGTCCGCCGAGCTCGGCTCCGAGTTCGATGTTGTCCAGATTCGGGTCGAAGCCCAGTTTCAGAATGCCGAGTTCGTCATCGGCCAGCACCTGCAATTCGGGCACACGATCTTCGGCAGTTTTGGCAACGGTTTGTTCGACATAGCGGCGGCGCACTGCCAATCGCTGTTTGGTGCGTTCGTAAATTGCGCGGGTGATTTCCTGATGGCGAAATTGAAACTCCAGCTCTGTCACTTCTTCATCCAAACCGGTCAGATAGGCTTTGACGACCGGTCCATAATTGACACGTTTTGTTTGGGCGATGGCTGGTTCGGCCAACGGCAAAACGATAACGGCAATGACGGCAATAAGGAATTTGAACATTGGAATTTCAGCGTATGTTGGGAGGAGCTTAAACCGGCAAGGATTATCGCGTATGCTTTCGCGGACGGTCAAACACGCCCATTGCCGACGCTTCATTCGATATGACCATTGACGATAAAGACTTCCTGTTGATCCGCGCTGCGCAAACCGATGACGCAGAATCTCTGGCTGCGCTCTCGCGGCAATTGCTGCTGTACGAAAAATCGCTCAATGAAACGATGGCGGAACTAACCGGCTGGGCGGCCAGCGCCGAAGAAATTCGCAAACAACTGTTGCGGCCAAACAATTGTTTTTTCATCGCGGAAAAACAGGGCGAAGTCATCGGTTACATCAAGATCATGGTTCAAGGGCAAAAACTAACCCGCGAAGAATTGGGATTGTTGCGTTGGCTGATGGATCGAATCGAACAGGCTGCGCGAAATGCGATCAACGTTTTGCTGCGCCGCCCGCGTCCGAACGTTGAAGCCATCGGCGGTTACATCGCCGGAATGTTCGTTCATCCCGCCCAGCGCCGCGCAAAAGTCGGCCAAAGGCTTTTATCTGCCGCCGAAAACTGGTTGCTGGCGCAATCCATTCCGCTGACTGAATTGCATGTGTTGTATGTCAACGAAACCGCCCGGCGATTTTGGGAAGCCGCCGGATACCAGCCACTGACGTTGGGAATGAGGAAAAAGCTTTGAGTTCGCTCAGATAGCTGAAGACTGTGCTTAATTCAAACTTTTTGAAGGAACCACAAAATGCTCAAAAGTCACAAAAGAAACTTCAAGCGCTGGTTGGCGCTAATCTCCTTTTTGTGTGTCTTGTGCTTTTTGTGGTGAATTTTCTGATCCGAAATTACGCACGCCTTTCAAATAACTCTCGTTCCATTCATTGCCCAAAAACGACCACTCAGCCGCCAATCAGGTCGCTTCATAAAAAGGTTAATGCTGGCCAAACGTGAACCGCCGTACCCTAAACTCGGTCAATTCACTCAAGAAACGATACATCTGAGAAGGAGATTGTTTGTGCAATTCAGAAAATTTGGGCTGGCGCTGATTCTTTCGGCTTGCTGTCTGATTGGCTTTACGGTTGTTGGTTTCGGGCAAGCCACGGGAACGATCAAAGGAACGGTTTCGCTGGAATCGCAGAATCTGGAAATTCACGACGTGATTGTTGTCATCGTTCAGTTGAAACGTTCGACGGCGACGGATGAAAAAGGCGCGTTCGAATTCAAGGACGTGCCGCCGGGCGTTTACGACATCGTCGCGCGATTCGACCGATTGCCCGATTCCATACAGCGGGTCGAAGTCAGCGCCGGACAAACCGCAACCGTGGATTTGAAACTGAAGCTGACCGGATTGCGCGATCAGGTGACGGTTTCAGCGACGGGCAATGAACAATCGGCGTTTGAATCCTTTCAAAGCGTCAACAGTCTGGACGCAACGACGCTGCTGGAAAAAGACACTTCCTCGCTGGGCGAAGCCCTGGATCACCAAACCGGCATTGCCAAACGGAGTTCCGGCCCCGGTGCTTCACGGCCCGTGATTCGTGGGTTTGATGGCGACCGCGTGCTGGTGGCGCAGGACGGAATTCGTACCGGTTCGTTGTCATATTCGTCGGGCGACCATGGCGAACCGATCAACGTGCTGTCGGTCGAAAAGATCGAAGTCGTGCGCGGCCCGGCGACGCTGCTGTATGGCAGCAACGCCATCGGAGGCCTGGTCAACGCTGTAAGCGGTCACGAACAGCAGCACGAAGGTTTGCACGGATACGTTTCAGGCGTTGGCGCGTCAACGCAAAACCTGGGTGGATCCAGCGCCGGTTTGGAATTCGGCAAAGGCAGATGGTTGGTGTGGGGAAATGGCGGCGGACAAAAATCCGGCGATTACAGTTCGCCGCTGGGCAAGGTGCTGAATTCCGGTTTGCGCAATTACGACTTCACGGGTGGCAGCGGTTATTTCAGGGATAAAGGCTTTTTCAACGCCAGTTACAGCTACAACAACAATCTTTACGGCGTTCCGTATGACACCAGCGAAGCCGATCCGGAAATTGCCAAGCTGGATATGCGCCGTCACGGACTGCGCATGAACGCAGGGTTGAACGATGTCGGAGCAGGGCTGGAACACGTTCACCTGACGTTTGATTACAGCAATTACAAACATCAGGAACTGGTCGGCGGCGAGCCGGAAACGCAGTTTTTCAACAAGACTTATTCCTACCGCACTTTCTTCGAGCAAAAAGCCGCCGGGAAGTTGTCTGGCAGTTTTGGCGTTTCAGGCTTTTACCGCGATTTCAAAACCGTGGGCGAAGAAGCGCTGGCTCCACCAACGACGCAAAATTCCTTTGCGGCTTTCGCAGTTGAAACCCTGGATTTCAAATGGGCTGCTTTTCAGTTTGGCGGGCGAATCGAACACAACGGTTATAGTCCCGCCAGCGTGTCAGGCTTGACCGATCGTTCCTTTACGGGATTTTCGGGCGCGCTGGGCATACGCGTTCCGCTGTGGGAACACGGCGTTTTTGCCGCCAATTACGTGCATTCGTACCGTGCGCCTTCACTGGACGAGCTTTACAACAATGGTCCGCATCCAGGCAATCTGACCTTTGAAATTGGCAACACGAACCTGAACCGCGAACGCGGCGACGGCATTGATCTTTCGCTGCGGCATTCGTCGGCACGGTTTCGCGTCGAAGGACATTATTTCTATTACAAACTTGGTGATTTCGTTTTTCTGGCTCCGACCGGAGATGTGGAAGACGGTTTGCCCGTCGCCGATTACCGCCAAGCCGACAGCCGATATATGGGAATCGAAGCGGACTTGAGCATTGGTCTGAGGAAAAACGTCTGGCTGAACGGCGGGCTGGATTACGTCAACGCCGAACTGACGGCAACCGGAACGCCTCTGCCGCGCATTCCGCCGATGCGTGGGCGATTGGGCCTGGATTTTCAGTTCGGTGCGTTTCGCCTAAATCCCGAAGTCGTCATGGCGCGCGATCAGGATCGGCTGTTTACTGGTGAAGAACGTACGGCAGGTTACGGCATCGTCAACGTGCTGGCTTCGTATACTTTGGCGCAGAAACACGCGGCGCACATTTTTTCAGTCAGCGGGTTCAACCTGGGCAACAAGCTGTATTTCAACCACCTGTCATTCATCAAAGACATTGCGCCGGAAATCGGAAGAGGTGTGCGGGTGAGTTATACGGTTCGGTTTTTCTAAAGGCTGGGTCGGTACCGCGCGTTAGCAAGCGGGTTTCTGTGGCTGGCAAATTTCAGGCAAATGCCAAACTCAGCTGACGCTCGTCCTGAAGAATTTCGATTACATCGCCGGGCTGAATGGTGCCACCTTCGATGATGCGGGCAAGTTGGCCACATTGGCCGTAAAGCCGTTTGGGCAAGCGGTTGTCTATTTTGGAGATGTTGCGGCAGGGCGTGCGGGCTTCGACAATTTCCAGCAGTACTTTGCCGATGCGAAGCTGCATTCCAGGTTTTAACGAATTGAGTTTGATGGCTTCGGTAAAGAGATTAGCGCTGAACTGGTTGGGTGAAGCCGAGAAGCCTTCGGCCAAAAGCTGTTCGAACGTTTCTTTGGCAAACAGGCTGACTTGGCGGCGCTGGTCACGGCCTGCGTGGCGGTCTCCGCGCAGGCCATAATCAGCAATTAGTTCGGCGGAGGCAACTTCGGTTTTGCCTTCGCCTTTTTGTTTGCCGACGTAAACGCCGACGATTTTTCCAGTCAGCAAACTTTCCATTACAAATCAGGCAATAACACGGGTCGGGGACAATAGCGGACAAGTGAAAACCACCCAGTCGCTACGGCTCCCGGTACCGCGCCGAATCAATAGGCAGCAATTTCGTTGATTACCTTCAGCACATCTTCGATCTGCGGCAGGATCGCGTCCTCGACTTCCGGCGCATACGCCACAAAACAATCCAGCGCGCCGATGCGTTTGACCGGAGCATCCAGGTGATCGAAAAGCTCGCTGGCAATGCGCGCGGCGATTTCAGCGCCGTATCCCCAGGACATCGAATCTTCGTGAGCGACAATCACGCGGTTGGTTTTTTTGACGCTGCGTTCAATGGCCGCCCAGTCGTAAGGATTCAAGCTGCGAAGGTCAATGACTTCCACATCAATTCCGTCTTTCGCTGCCTGTCTGGCCGCGACCAGTGAGCGTTGAACCAGCGCGCCATAGGTGACAATGGTCAGGTCTTCGCCTTCGCGCACGACTTTGGCTTTGCCGAACGGAATCATGAAATCGCGTCCGGGGTATTGGCTCTTGTTGTAGGTCTGGCGGTACAGATGTTTGTGTTCCAGAAACAGCACCGGATCGTCCGAGCGAATTGCCGTTCGCAGCAATCCATTCGCGTCCAGGGCGTTCGAGGGCATGATGACTCGCCAGCCGGGAATTTGCGTGAAGGTCGAAACGCCGGACTGGCTGTGATAAATCGAACCGCCTGTCAGGTAACCGCCAATTGGCACGCGCAGCACCAGCGGGCATTTCCAGGTGTTGTTCGACCGCCAGCGCAGCACCGCAACTTCATCGCGCATCTGCATCATGGCGGGCCAGATGTAATCAAAAAACTGAATTTCAGCCACGGGCTTCAAACCGCGCGTCGCCATTCCCATCGCACGGCCAACGATGTTGGCTTCGGCCAGCGGCGTATTGAACACGCGGTCGCTGCCGAATTTTCGTTGCAGGTTGGCGGTGACTTTGAACACGCCGCCCTTGCCTTTGACGGCGTTCAGAACATGAATTCGGCTGGCATCGGCAACGTCTTCGCCCAGGACGACGATGCGCGGTTCTCGCTCCATTTCTTCGTGCAGGCAGCGATTGATCAAATCCACCATCGTGCCTTCGTTGCCGCTCAGTTCAGCCTGGCTTTCAGTGTCGAACTCTGCCGAGGTCGGATCAACATCCGGCGAATAAACATATTTCAGAGCAGAGCTTTTCGGCGGTTGCGGAATCGCCAATGCCCGGTCGGTTGCGGCATTGATTTCGGCGTCTACTTCGCCCTGTAAACGTTCCAATTCGTTTTGCGTCAGCACGCCTTCACGAACAAGGAATTTGCCGAGCTTGGTTATGGGATCTGTAGCGGCGTCTTGGGCGCGCTCTTCTTCGGTACGATATTGGGTTTCGTCATCGGATAGCGAATGCGAATAAGGACGAATGACGTGCGCATGAACCAAAGCCGGACCGCGACGTTCGCGGCAGTAATCAATTGCGCCTTTCAGCGTGTCGTAGCTTTCAAACAGATCCGTTCCATCGCATTCGGCAATGTACAAACCCGGAAATCCTGTCAGCAACCGCGAAACGCTGCCGCCCGCAGTTTGCACTTCAACCGGCGTCGAAATGGCGTATCCGTTGTCTTCGATCAAATACAACAACGGCAATTTCAGATTGCAGGACGTGTTCAGCGATTCCCAGAACTCGCCTTCGCTGGTGGCGCCGTCACCGGCTGAAACATAGACGACTTCGTCATGTTTGAACTGGCTGGCGCGATCCGTGATTTCCTTGATCAGTGAATACCGGTACCCGGCTTCCGCCGCGCCCGTGGCTTGCAGAAACTGCATCCCGGTGCAGGACGAACGTCCGACCATGTTGATGCGTTTACTGCTCCAATGCGAAGGCATTTGGCGCGCGCCGGAAAACGGATCGGTTTCGGCTGCGACGGCGGCCAGCAAATGCTCATAAGGCGTTGTGCCAAGCTGCAATGCCAGCGCACGGTCGCGATAGTAAAGATAAAACCAGTCGTAACCGGGTTGCAGTAACATCCCGGCGGCTGTTGTGACTGCTTCGTGGCCAGCACTGCTGATTTGGAAAAAGATTTTGTTTTGTCGTTTTAGCTGAATTTCTTTATCGTCAATTCGTCGCGCGGTGTACATCGTGCGGTAAGCGCTGACGATGGTTTTCGGTTCTAGCACTAGACGGCGTTCAAACATAATTTTGTTCACCATTACAGTCTCAGGCCTCCTAAAGAACGACGACGTGTGAAAGTTCGGCTTCAGGGGAGGTTATTATGTGTGCTGTTGATGAAAACTCTCCGGTAAATAAAAGTCCGTATTTGATTCGCAAGTTTATACACGGGTCTTTCGTTGCGCAAGGTGAGTTTTCTATGCGAAATTTGCCCTTTGGTAATACCTTCTCATGTTCTGCAAACGAGGTTATCAACGATTTATGAGCAAGCGAATAAAGCTGAATGAAGAGCAAATCAGCCAAAGTTTGGCTGAAGTTGACGGTTGGCGGTGTGAAGGCAAAGAGATCGTACGGGATTTCAAATTCACCGATTTCAAATCTGCAATTGCTTTCGTCAATCGTGTCGCAGAGGAAGCCGAAGCCATGGATCATCACCCGGATATTTTGATTCACGGCTGGAATAATGTCCGGCTCAGCGTGATGACGCATAGCGAAGGGGGCTTGACCGCAATGGATTTCCAACTGGCCGGACGAATCAACTCACTGGAGTCTTGACATGTTTGATATGGAGGATCTGACAAAGGCTCTGAACGCGCTGAACATTTTAAGCGCGATGATCACGCCAGCGGTGTTGATTTCAGCTTGCGGCACGCTGGTGTTTTCGACCTCGACGCGGTTGGGCAGGATCGTTGACCGGGTTCGCGTTTTGACCCACGACATCGAAGAGTTGTCGAAAGACGATACCAAAATTGATTTCCCGGAAGAGCGCCTTGCCGAAGTCGAACGCCAGTTGCTGATCCATGCGCGCCGCAGCCGGTGGATTCAACAATCCGTGACCAGCTTTTACATTGCGCTGAGTTTGTTTGTTGCGGCAATGGTTGCTATTGGCTATGTCGCCGTTTTCAAGCAAGCTGCCTGGACGCCCAACCTGCTGGGGATTGTGGGGACGTTGTTTTTGTTTTACGGCTGCATGACGTTGATTGCTGAAACGCGGCTGGCGCTGCGCGCGATTAATTCCGAGATGGCATTTACATTGATATTGCGCTCGAAATATCAACAACAACGTTCGGGCAGGACGGGGCAGCTCAGTGCTGCCGGTTCACAACTATTGAAGGAAACCAAATGAGTTTGCTGACGCAAGGGCAGGTATACGCAGAAATCACAAAGGCGCAGGCGGAAGAGCAAAAACTGGCTGTTGCCACGATTGTTACGACAGCCGGTTCGACGCCGCAGCGGACAGGCGCAAAGCTGCTGGTTTACGAAGACGGTCGAATGATGGGAACCGTCGGGGGAGGTTGTGTCGAAGCGGACGTATGGGCTGAAGCGCGCGAAGCCATGCACGAAAGCAAGCCGCGATTGTGCAAATTCACGTTGCGCGACAACCCGGACGTTCCGCCCGACGAAGAAGGAATGGTTTGCGGCGGCGAAATGGAAGTTTTCATTGAGGTATGGAACTGATGCTGAAGGCAACGGAAATTTCCACTGCGATTGAACACGCACTCGGCGAAGGCCGATCGCTGGCCATCGTTTCATTGATGACCAAAGGCGACCGGGCCATCGAACAGATCAGATTGCTGGTTGATGCGGAAGGAAAGCAGGTCGCAGGAACTTTGGGAGATGCTGCGCTGGATGAAGTCGCGGCACGTCACGCTGTTTCGCTGATGGCTGACGAGCGAAATGAAATCGTTGTCGTTGGAAGCGATGAACTGCCGATTGGCGATCTGCGGTTATTGTTTGAAATCTCGCGACCTCCGCTGGAACTGATTGTTTGCGGAGGCGGCCACGTCGGCCAGGCTGTGGCGGTCGCCGGACGTTTTCTAAGTTTTAACGTGACGGTAATTGACGACCGCGCGGACTTTGCTTCGCGCGATAAATTCCCGGATGAACAGATTCGCTTGATCGCCGATGATTTCGTTGCAGCGTTGCAGTCACTGCAAATTACTCCGGCGACGCACATTGTCATTGTCACGCGGGGACATCGCCACGACGAAATCTGTTTGCAGGAAGTCATCGCCAAACCAGCGCGCTACATTGGCATGATTGGCAGCCGCCGCCGCACCACGACCATCCGCGAACGTCTAAAACGCGAAGGCATCGCCCCGGAATTGCTTCGGCGGGTTCACGCGCCCATCGGTTTGGACATTGGAGCGCTAACGCCTGAAGAAATCGCCGTTGCCATTCTGGCGGAAATTGTACTGACGCGACGCGGAGGAACCGGAACACCCAAAAGCGCCGAAGGCCCAATGGCGCGCGCGCGATGATTCAGCCTGCAAAAGATTTATTGAATTGGCAACGGCTTGATCTTTCGGTTAGTATTGCGGCGGTTCAGGTCAGCCACTAGATGGTTGAATCAGTTACATAACAACAAAAAATAACAATCAAAGAGAGAGAGGCGATTTTGGAAATGGATAACACTGTTCAACAGAATGTTCAGGATGCGTTCTTGAACAATCTTCGTAAAGACCGCGTCAACGTCACGATTTATCTAATGGGAGGAGTGAAACTGACTGGCAAGATTCGCAGCTTCGACAAGTTTTCGCTTGTGTTGGAATCGGGAAACCTGGAACAGTTGATCTTCAAACACGCGATTTCCACGATTTCGGTTCCGCGTGGCAGCTTTCATCATCCGCGTCCGGAAGGTTATAGCCAGCACAGTTCCGGTCCGGCCAGTTCTTCAAGTTCCAGTGGCCCGGCTTTGACGCCTATTACTGCCCCTCCCGCTGGTGGCAGTTCGTCTTCCGGCGCGACGGGAAGTGCGGTTTCCGGAAGCTAAACCCGCCGACATCGCATTATCAAAACAGAGCTTCAGTCAGAATCGAACAACTGACTGAAGCTCTTTCTGTATCACAAACGGCAATGTAAGAATGAAGAACATAGGACTTTGCGGCGCGCATCGCACCGGAAAAACCACGCTGGCAATGGAACTGGCCCGTCTGACCGGAAAGCAATTTGTCAGAACCCGCGTGACTGAAATTTTCAAACAACATGGGCTTCACGCCGCTCAAGAGATGGATTTTGAAACGCGGCTGAAAATTCAGTATCGAATTCTGGAAGCTTGTGAAAACGATTGGCTAAACGCTGAAGGCGATTTCGTCACTGACCGTACACCGGTGGATTTTCTGGCGTACACGATTGGCGATGTGCAGGGCAAAACTGCGGTTAACCAGACGGATTTTGACCAGTACCTGGAACGATGTTTTGAACTGATAAACCGATTTTTCGGCTTGCTGGTTATTTTGCAGCCGGGGATTCCGCTGGAAGCCGCCGAAGGCAAAGCCGCGCTGAACCAGGCATACATCGAACACATCAACAGTTTGGTCATTGGGCTGGGCAATGACGAACGTGTTCGGTGCGAAGTGCTCACCATTCGCCGCAACGTGACAGACCTGAATGAACGTCTCGGTCTGGTTTCAGAAGTTGTAAGGCAATTTGACTGAAGTTATCATCCGCCCGCTTGACCGGCCTGCGTTTGGCTGGTGCTCCCAACCACAAACTCATCTAACTGAATACACGGAGGAATTATGCGGCTATTCACCCTAAGAATCTGCTCGCTGCTGGTCTGTGCTGCTTTCGCTTTCACTGCGATTGCCGTGGACTGGTCACACAGCGCCAAGGCTCAACAGCAGGAAGCGAAAAAAGACGATCCGAAAGCGGAAAAGAAAGACGAGCTGATTTTGAAGCCGGAGGGCAAAATCTCGTTCACGACAGACGAAGGCACCTGGATGTCGCTGGATGTTTCTCCAGATGGACAAACGATTGTGTTCGATCTGGTTGGCGATATTTACACGCTGCCCATCGGCGGCGGTGAAGCGAAAAAAATCCTTGGCGATACGTCGTTTGAATCTCAGCCAAAGTTTTCGCCAGACGGCAAGCAGATTGTTTTCATCAGCGATCGCAGCGGAGCCGAGCAATTATACGTTTGCAAATCCGACGGCAGCGACCTCAAGGCTATTACCAAAGGCCGCGGCGCTGGAATGTTGATGTGGGTTTCGCCTTCGTGGACGACGGACGGGAATTACATTCTGGCGTCGAAATCCGAACGCGGCATTGGCACCTTTCACGTGTACATGTTTCACAAAGATGGCGGTAGCGGCGTCAGCGTAGGCCCGCCGCCTCCACCTCCGCCGACTCCCGGACAACCAGCGCCAGCCGCTGGCCCACAGTTGAACAAGATGGGAGCCGTTGCTTCGCCCGATGGCCGGTTCCTTTACTGGGCGCAACGAACCGGAGCGTTCAGTTACAACGCGCAATTTCCCATGTGGCAGATTGTTCGTTTTGACCGCGATACCAGTGAAACTTCCACCGTCACCAATGCTCAGGGAAGCGCCATGCGTCCAGTGCTTTCGCCGGACGGCAAGCACATGGTTTACGCCTCGCGCTGGAAGACTCAAACGGCGTTGCGCGTGCGTGATCTGGAAACCAATCAGGAACGATGGCTGATCAACAGCGTTACGCGCGATGACCAGGAATCGCGCGCCACGCGAGACACCTTTCCCGGCTATGCGTTTCTGCCGGACGGCAAATCACTGATCGTGCCGATTGACGGCAAAATCAAACGCGTGGATTTCGCCAGCGGCCAATCCGCGATAATTCCTTTCACCGCCAAAGTGGATGTGGATATGGCCGCGCGGCTGCATTTTGATTATCGCGTTGACGAAAGCCCGATGGTCAAAGCGCGGCTGATTCGTTACCCCACGCAATCACCAGACGGCAAACGGTTGGCGTTCACGGCTTTCAATAAAATTTACACAATGGATTTGCCCGGTGCCGCGCCGAAGCGGCTGACCAATTTGACAGTTGGGGAATTCATGCCGACGTGGTCGCCCGATGGCAATTCAATTGCTTTTGTCACCTGGTCGCGCGACGGAGGGCACATTTATAAAATCGCAGCGGCGGGCGGAACGCCTCAGCAACTGACGCCACGAGCGGCGTTTTACAGTTCGCCTGTCTTTTCGCCGGATGGTTCAAAGATCGTTTTCACCTCAGGTTCAATTGACGACCAGATGTTTGCCGATTTGCGGCAGGAGCACGAATTTCTTTCCGAAGCCGAAGCCATCCTGCATGGCCATGCTGACAAAGAAGTGACCGGCGTCGGCGGCAACACAGGAGTTGATCTTCGCTACATTTCATCCGGCGGCGGCGAATCCACTTTGATCAGTTCCGTGCAGGGAGGCCGGTATCCGCATTTCAGCAGCGATGGAACCCGCGTGTATCTAACTTCAGGGCAAGGGCTGACTTCGTTGCGGCTGGACGGGCAGGATCGTCGAACACATTTGCGCGTGACGGGAAGCGGCGCTCCGCCAAATCAGGTTACAGCAGGCCAGTACAAAATTTCGCCTGATGGCGCTCAGGTGTTTTGCGAAGTTCAAGGCAAACACTTTCTGGTAACGCTTCCCAAAGTCGGCAAAGAAACCATCAACGTCAATGTTGCCGGTCCGAATTCAACGGTTCCGGTCAAAAAGATGTCCGCTGAAGGCGGCGATTATCTGGCCTGGTCTGGCGATGGAAAGTCCGTCACCTGGTCATGGGGAGCGAAGTTTTACCGGCAGGCAGTTTCAACCGATAAATCTGAAAGCTTCGATGTCGCGGTCGAAGCTGCGCGCGCCAAAACCAAAGGCACGGTGGTTTTAAGCGGCGCTCGCATCGTGACAATGAAAGGTGACGAAGTTGTTGAGCGCGGCGACATCACCATCACGGACAATCGTATTACTGCGATTACCTCAATGCCGCTGGTCAAAGGCAAAGCGCCGAAGCCGAACTATCCCGCCGATGTCAAAGTCATTGATGTTTCAGGCAAAACGATCATTCCGGGCATTGTGGATGTTCACGCGCACATGTGGCCGCCGCGCGATGTTCATCAAACGCAGGTTTGGCAGTATCTGACCAATCTGGCTTATGGCGTGACAACCACGCGCGATCCGCAAAGCGCGACGACGGATGTCTACACATACGCTGATCTGGTTGAAACCGGCGAAATCATCGGCCCGCGAATTTACACCACCGGCCCCGGAGTGTTTGACCGTTCGGGGTTGGATGACAAAGAGGCGGCGCGCAATTTCATCAAACGTTACAAAGAAGCCTATCAAACGATGACGCTGAAAGAGTACGTCACCGGCGACCGTATCGTGCGGCAATGGGTGGCGCTGGCGTGCAAGGAATTTGGCATCACGCCTACAACCGAAGGCGCGCTGGATATGAAGCTGGACCTGACGCAAATGCTGGACGGTTTTTCCGGCAACGAGCATTCGCTTCCGATTCAGCCTCTATACAAAGACATGGCCGAATTCGTGGCGCAAACCAAGACGTTCTACACGCCGACAATTCTGGTGGCGTACGGAGCGCCGTGGACGGAAAACTACTTTTTCCAAAATACGAACGTCGTCAACGATAAAAAACTCGCTCGGTTTGTGCCGCAGGAATTGTTGATGACCATGCTGCGCCGTCGCGGCCAATGGTTCACGCCCGAAGAATACGGCTTCAAAGGCATTGCCGAAGGCGCGGCGAAAGTCGTTCGTGCCGGTGGCCGGGTTGGTCTGGGCGGTCACGGCCAGATGCAAGGCATCGGTTGCCATTGGGAGTTGTGGGCGCTGCAATCCGGTGGGATGACACCAATGGAAGCCTTGCGCGTTGCGACGATTTTCGGCGCCGAAGCCATTGGCCTCAGCCGCGATGTCGGTTCACTGGAAGTCGGCAAGATGGCCGACCTGATTGTGCTGGATCAAAACCCGCTGATGGATATTCGCAACTCCAACACGATCCGATTCGTGATGAAAAACGGAGAGCTTTACGAAGCCGACACCATGGATCAGCTTTGGCCCATCCAGCGCAAGCTGGAAAAACAATACTGGTGGGACAGAGAGCCTAAGTGATAACGCGATCGTTTTGATGATTCGCTGGCGGATGGTTGTTTTCAGCTACCATTTGCCAGCGAATTTCTTTTTCGCGTTGTTTGTTGGCAAAGCATCATCCCATTTGCGCTGCCCACATCAGGCAACTTGCAGTTCGCCGGTTATTGAATCAGCCGTTTGGCGGTTGCTTCCTTGAATTGCGTTTCGTATTGGCTGACAGCTTTCATCGCGTTGGCATCGTCTTTGAATTTTGCTTTCAGCAGATCGAACGCTTCCTGGCCGCCCGGGTTGGCCAGTGTGGTAATCAACAGCACATTGCTGAAAATATCGTTGTAGTCGTTTTCTTCGATTGATTTTTTGAAGCGATCAAAAATCATCGGATAAGCGAGATCGCTCTTTCCCAAGGCGGTGAGTGTTTCGGCGGCGGCCAGGCGATAGTCCCAAACCGGCGTCGCCAGCGTCCAATGCGGCGAATGCCGGTCGGACAAGGCCTTAAAGGCAATCTCTACCCCGCGCGGATCGCCGAGTTCTTTCAAGCCATTCAAGGCGCTGATCAAGCTTTGGTTTTTCCACGACGGTTTGCTCGGCAGTTTAGCCAGAGCCTCAAACGCCTTGGGGCTTTTCGTTTTTCCCAATGCATTTGCAGCAGCGTTAATCACGCGTTCGCTTTCGTCGTTGAAATGGCTTAGGTAAAGGTCGGCAAATTTCGCATCGCGTGTCATTCCCAGAAAGTTGATTGCTGCGGTTCGAATCCACGCTTTTTCATTCTTGATGACGGTCAACAGCGCTTTGATGGTTGCTTCGTCCAGCGGAATGGGCTTCGTTTCCGTCGCAGGCGCTAATAGGCTTTGCAATTGACTGAGGGCGTTGAAACGCAATCGCCAATAAGCATTGCCCAGGATGGTGTTGCGGAATCCAGCGTAAATTTTGGCTTTGTTTTCCGCTGAAGTTTTTTCGTTTTTGGCCAGTTTGACAAGTTCACTCATCGCCCAGCGTTTGCCTAGAATGTCTTTGTCGTTTTCTAGCTGATAGATAAGTTCGTCGCACGTTTTTTCAAACGTGATTTCTTTGATCCAAGTGCTTTCGTAATCAACATTGACCAGCTTCGGCTGTTGCGCGGCGGCGAAGGTAAAGACATTTTTGGCTTTTGGTTCCAGCCAGACCTGTTCTATTCGTCCGTCTATTTCGATTTCCAGTTTGCCCCGGAAAAATTCAACCTGTGGGTAATCGTCGTTCGGATCAGGTTTTTGTGTTTGCTTGATGTTGAGCGTCAGTTGTTTTTTTGCTTCGTCGTAGCTTTTCGTCACGACAAAGATCGGATGGCCCATTTTGTAGAGCCACTGGTCGAAAAACCACTCCATGGATTCGCCGGTCGCTTCTTCGACCGCAATACGAAAATCTTCGGTTGTCACTAACTTGTTGGCATTGGACCTGACGTAATGCCGTATGGCTTTTCGCCAGGTGTCCTCGCCCAGATGCTTGCGCAGCATATGCAGCACCAACGCACCGCGCAGAAAGGAGTAATTGTCGCGTGTCAGTGTTTCTGCGGTGTCGTAATTTCGCGTTACAACCGGGCGACGCACGCCTGAATTCCAATCGCTAAGATAAGTGTTATGGTTGAAGGTGTGATTCCATAACAGCATTTCCTCATGGCCGTTTTTGTATTCGTGGTACAGGGCGTCAAAGTAGCGGGGAAAGGACTCGCTAAGCCAGAAATGGCTCCAGTCGCGACTGGTTAGCAGATTGCCGAACCATTGCGAGGCCAGTTCATGCGCTTCCTGTCCATCCCACAGGTAAAAATAATCTGCGTGCGTCCGGTCGTCATCAATCATATTTTCCGTGATTGTGGACGCGGTGATGTGTCCCATCCCACCGGCAAAATCCTGCACCATCACTTGTGAATAACTGGAATACGGATATGGCGCGCCAGTCATTTCCGAAAAGAATTTGACCATATCAGGCAGCCGCACGACGGTGGCTTTCACCGCTTCGACTTCGTCGGGGTAACCGAACGTATGCAGTTCGATACTGCCGTAACTTTGCTTCACGTCAACGTATTCGCCGATGACAAAGGAGGTCAGGCTGTTGGTGTGTGGCGTGTCCATTTTCCAGTGGAAAGTGCGCGTGCCGTCCGCATTGTTTTTGGTGGCGACAAGCTTGCCGTTGGAAATTGCCATCAATGGTTTGTCTACCATCGCGGTGAATTCCGTAGTGCGCAAATCGTTCGGCGCATCGTAACCGGGAAACCAGTACCGATTTGCTTCCGGTTCGCCCATAGACCAGATTTGCCGCCGCTTTTTGGGCTCTGTGGTCGTTGGCTGAAAGAAGCGAATGCCTTTGCCATAACTGCCCCAAATGTTATTCGGATCAGCCAGATTCACCCAGTTCGTGCGGTAATCAATTTTGACAGTGAGGTCTTGCCCTGCCTCGTACACGCGGTCGAGCGTGATTTCCAGGTTGTCGTTGCGGTCGCTGCCGTCGTAGGCATATTGCAGCGGTTTGCCATTGCCGATCGTGATGGAATTGATCGTAAAGCGGGCGGCGTCCAGCGCAATTTTTGAAGTGCGTTTGAAGGGGGCAAGCGTGATGGTGGCTGTGCCGTAAGCCTGTTTTTTCTGCCAGTCGAAGCGCAGATCAAGCGCAATGTGTTTTACGTCAATCGCGCGCGATCGTATCCAATTCGCAGGCGGCAGCAATTTCTTGGTTTGTTTGTCTTCTGTCTGTTGTCCAGAAACGCCAATACTGTTGGCCAACAATAGCAAAAGCGCGAGAACAGGGCCTGAGATTTTTTTCGCGTACAAAACTTACCTCCAGATGATCGTGCCTGCCAGGTTGCGCAATTGCGCGTCATACAAATTCTTTTTGATCAGGTTATGGTGACCAGCGTGGATCATACGCGGCCCCATTGCGTGAGGAAAACTCATTGTTTTCATTATTTCGATGAACTATTCTCATCCACCAAACAGGAGGCTTCATCGTGCATTTGGACATAAAACATCTAAAACTCATGGTTGCTGTGACTGAAGAGAAAAGCGTGACCAAGGCAGGCGAGCGTTTGCATCTAACGCAATCGGCGCTCAGCCATCAATTGCGCGACTTGGAAGAGAGGCTGGGGACGCCGTTGTTTTTGCGGCTGAACAAGAAAATGGTGCTGACCCAGGCGGGCGAACGATTGCTGCAATCGGCGCAGCAGGTGCTCGGCGAACTGAAACACGCCGAAGCGGACCTGAAGAAAATGGCGGCCAGCGATCAGGGGACGTTGCGCCTGATCACGGAGTGTTACACCTGTTATTACTGGCTGCCGGAACTGTTGCGCGAATTCAGCCGCAAATATCCCAAGGTTGAAGTCAATATCGCGCTCGAAGCCACGCAGGAACCCTTGCCCGCATTGTTAAATGGCAAGGTCGATATTGCCATCGTCGCGGACGCTCCGCGCGATACGCGCATAACGTATCGGCCGCTTTTCAAGGACGAACTTGTTGTGATTATGCCGCCAGATCATCCACTGGCTTTGCGACCCTATTTGCGCGCGCAAGATTTTGAAGACCAGCATTTGTTTTTGTGCATCAGCCCGAAAAACAGCCATCTTTATGAGCACGTCTTGAATCCGTCTGGCGTCAAGCCCGCGCGGTTTTCACACGTTCAGTTGGTCGAAGCCATCATCGAAATTGTCAAAGCCGGACTTGGAATCAGCGCGCTCGCTCAGTGGGCGGTGCAAGCTCATCTGGATGCGGGTACGTTGGTGGCGCGTTCCATTACGCGCAAAGGCTTGCATCGCCAATGGAGCGCCGCACTTTTACGAAATGATTTTCAGCCTGCCTTCATCAATGATTTTGTCACCATGCTTGCGAATTCCTCCATGCCGTTTCGTCGAGCCGCCTGACAATGCGATCTCTCCAAATAAAAAACCGGCGCGTGATGATTTATCGTCACGCGCCGGTTTCAGTTTCTGGTTGAGCTGTCTCAACTATTGCGTGCGGCAAGTGCAAGTGTTGTCTGCCGTGCCGTTGTCTTCAAGGTTGAACGTTGGCCCAAGCGGCGTTACGCGAATTGTCGCCTGGCCGGTGATGCGCCGGTTGTACAGCGAAGTGTTGAGGGTTGCGTTCAAACGATTGTCACGCAATTGCAAGCCGCTGGATACGCGGTTGATGCTGGCTCTGCCCATCAGCATAAAGCCACCCGTGCCACAACGCGTGAATTGATAATCGCCTGTGCAAGTGTTGATCTGCAAAATATCTCCGCTGCGATCGTCTTGCAGACAGAACACCGTGCCAGGCGTGCCCTGCGTGGAGTCAGTTGTGCCGGGAATAGTCAGCGCAGAGATGGTTTCGTTGACGCCGATTGCTCCGATCAACGTTGCAGCACCGGTTGTCAGGTTGACCGAATAGAGCTGCGAAGTTGTCGCTCCCGGTGCTGTAACCGAAAGGATGCCAGCATTCGAACCAGGCACGATGTCAAAGCCGACTCGCCCACTGACAGGAACACCCAGCGATCCAATGGTGAAAAGTTGTCCCGTGTTCGGCGAAGTGGGTGAGCCGCCCACCGACCCTTGTGTCACCAGAGTTCCCAAAGTTGCATCAATGGCGTAAAGCGTCGTGGTTGTAGAACCCAGGAAACTGTTGGTGTAAGCAACAGCGACTATATTCGGCGTCGCACTGGCATTTGCGTCGCCAGCGGCATAAACCAGATTTGTGTCTGTGCCGGCAACCGCGCCTGTCGCCGGGTTGATGCGCAGGTTCTGCCCCGTATTGCTGACCAGTCGAACGCGATCAACTGTGGGGTTAAAGTTGAAGCCGAAGTTCGCGCCGCTGAGCGCGGGGTTGAGTGGTGCTGTGCCAACTTGCGTTGCTGCGCCAGTCGTTGTGCTGATTGTGTAAATCCGGCCCGCGCTGCTCAGGGCAAAAAGCTGCCCCGTCGCAGGACGAAAATCCAATCCCACAATCGTTTCGCCGCTGGCCAGGCCGGTAATTTGCCGTGAACTGCCGATGGTGCCAGGCGTGCCCGCCACCAGGGTGACAAGCTGATTGCTTGCCGTTACTGCAAAAACGTTTGTTGCCGTGATTCCCACCGCCAAATCCAGAATCGTTTCGCCGCTGTTGAGCGAAGCGCCGATGGGTCCGATCAGCGTTGCAGCGCCGGTTGTCAGATTGATCGCATAAAGCTGCGGTGTCGTGCTGCCTGCAACGGTGAACACCGCAAAAGCGGCTCCGCTGGTGGATGAAATGTCGAAGCCAACCGCGCCGTTTGGATCAACTCCGAGCGCTCCGATGGTGGACAACTGGCCGGTGTTTGGCGAAGTCGGTGCGCCGCCTTCGGAACCTTGCCGCAATAGCGCGTTCAACGTGGGATCAATCACGAACAGCGTCGTTCCGGTAGAACCCACAAAATTATTGGTGTAAGCCGCAGCAACAACGTTTGGCGTCGCGCTGGCATTCGCATCACCGGCAACAAACACCAGATTCGTGTCGGTTCCTGCTACTGCGCCCGTCAATGGATTGATTCGCAGGTTTTGTCCCGTGCCGCCAACCAATCGAATGCGATCAACCACCGGATTGAAATCAATGCCAAACGTGGTGCCGGTCACGGCTGGCGTGAAAGCGGTCGTTCCGACCGGGGTTGCTGCCCCTGTTGTTGTGTTGATTACGTAAATGCGGCTGGTGTCGGTCACGCCGAAAAGCTGCCCTGTGCCGGGCCGGAAATCTATGCTGATCACTCTTTCGCTTCCGGTCAAACCAGTAATGGTTAGCGCGGTGGATGTTCCTGCGACTCCGGAATTCAGCACTAGGATGCGGTTGTTGCTTGTCAGCACAAAGACGGGTTCCACCTTCGGAACAAACGCCAAATCGCGAATCAGCGCGCCCCCGCCGATTGGGCCAATAAGCGTTGCCGCGCCAGTCGTGAGGTTGATGCTGTACAGTTGAGATGCCGTCGTGCCTTGCGTTGTCAATGAAGCAAACGCTGCATTGGTTCCTGGCGCGATGTCGAAGCCCGCAAGTTCGGTCGTGTCCACGCCGAGTTGGCCAATTGTAAATAATTGCCCCGTATTGGGCGAAGTCGGATTGGCATTGACCGAGCCTTGTGTGACCAAAGCGTTTAGATTCGCATCAATTGCATAAAGTGTGGTGGAGGTCACGCCCGCCGAACTATTGTTATAGGCAATACCGACGATGTTTGGTGTCGCCGAAGCATTTGTGTCTCCGGTGGCAAACACCAGATTTGTATCGGTTCCCACAGATGCACCGGTAGTCGGGTTAAGTCGTAGGTTCTGTCCGGTATTGCTGACCAAACGAATGCGATCAACCGTTGGATTGAAATCAAAACCGAATCGCGTTCCGCTCAGAGCTGGATTCAGCGCCGCTGTGCTTATCAAGGTCGCCGCACCGGTATCAAGAGCAATTGTGTAAACGCGTCCAGCATCGCTTAAACCATACAGTTGTCCGCTGGCAGGACGGAAGTCAATTGCGATGATTGTCTCGCCTGAAGACAGCCCGGTGATTGATCGAGTGCTGTTCACTACACTGGGGTTTCCAGTGGAAATGTTGACCAAGGTGTTATTCGCGGTAAGCGCGATCAACGTTCCTTCAGTGGACGTTGATCCGGTACCGCCGGATCCGCCAATGGTTCCGCAAGAATTGCCCAAATTGAATCCCTGACTATTTACCTGTCTGAGACTGGAAAGCGGAGAGATTCCGCCTAATACAACAAGCAATAATAAACTGATGACAAGCCAACGCTTCGTGCTCTTTGACGAACGGGTTTT